>DASTGC010000250.1:0-9462 GCA_035719485.1 Novosphingobium sp. | reverse complement strand
TCTCCGCGCAGCAGGCCGGTGGCAAGCTGTGGCAGCGGGTCATTCTCGCCGGCAGGCCCGACCTGCCTGATCGGTCCGACGCTGCCCTGCAGGTCCGCTATGCCAAGCTGCACCTCCACGAAGCCCGGCTGCCGGATTACGATGAGACCTGCCGAATGGTCGTTGCCAGCCACGACCACGGGCGTCCGGTTGCCATCCATTGCGTCACGCTGGCGGAGCTTGTCTTCGCCCTCGGCGTCGTGGCCGACGCGGGGGTCCTGCCAGGCGACCGGATAGAGCACGCCGGGATCGCGGCGGATGAACAGGTCGCAGCGATTGCCGCCCTGGGCCTGATCGTGGTCACCCAGCCCAATTTCATTGCCGAGCGGGGCGACGCCTATCGTGCCGACGTCGAGCCTGCCGAACAGCCTTGGCTATACCGTGGCGCGGCCTTCCTGAAGGCCGGGGTAGCCCTGGCGGCGGGCAGCGACGCGCCGTTCGGCCACCCCGACCCCTGGGCCGCAATGGCCGCGGCTGTTACCCGCCAGTCGGCTGCCGGCCACACCATCGGACCGGCCGAGCGCCTCACCCCGGAACAGGCACTGATGCTGTACCTGGGGCAGGGAGATGCGCCGCAGCAGGCCCGACGCATCGCCGTCGGTGCTCCCGCCGACCTGTGCCTGCTCGATCGGGATTGGTCTGCTGCCCGGACCGACCTCGAACGCGGTCTGGTCAAGCTTACTGTCCGTAGTGGCGAGACGCTGTTTACGCGGCCCAGCGCGAGCCGATCACCGCCATGATTTCATCGGCCGCGATATCAAGCGCGGTCTCGGGCTCCAGTTCGGGGTCTGAAATTGCCAGGCCGGATACCACCTGGTTGATCCGGGCGATCATCAGGATCACCCGGGTCCACAGGGCCCGGTCGCTGCTGCGGATATCCGATCCGCATGGGCCGAGCACGATCTCGGCTACCTTGACCAGATGGGCATTGACGAGGCTGACCGCCGCCGCATCCGTGGCTGTGGCAATATTGAACAGGTTCAGATGCGAGCGGTGGCGTCTCACCTGGTCGGCATGGGCCCTGACCCATTCGCGAGTTGCCGCAGGTCCTGAGCGCACGGCCTCGGGCAGGCTCTTGAAGGTGGCCTGGACCGAGCGCAGGTCGCGCGCCAGAAGATCGACGAGGATCGCATCCTTATTGGCGAAATGGAGATAAAGCGTTGCCCGGCTGATCCCTGCGTCGCGCGCAATCTGATCCAGGGTCGCGGCGGCCACTCCGGTCTGGGTGAAGGCCAGTTGGGCGGCATCGAGGATGCGGCGGCGCGTGAGGGCGCGCTGCTGGTCGCGCAGGGTGCGCGGCTCGCCCGATGTTTCTGCCGGCGTGCGTCCGGCTGCCGTTCCCGTCATCGGGTGAGATACTCCAGTTGCGACGGACGAAAAAATCTCGCTAGACACTTGTCTAGTCTTTGCACATGCGTCAATAGGGAATGGCAGAGCATACCCGGGTGCCCGTGGCAATCCCGAGGCAGGCGCACAGGCATAGAGGCGACAGGCGGCGACGTGGCGGCCACGCCGGGATTTTGACGGAAGGACCAGGACGATGATCGATTTCTCGCTGGATGCGGACTTTGCCAAGAAGCTGGAGTGGGTAAGGCAGTTCAGCCGGGAAAAGCTCGAACCGCTCGATGCACTTTACCCCGAGGCCCATGCGCCGTGGAACCCGCGCGACAAGGCCGCGATGAAGATTGTCCGTCCGCTCCAGGCCGAGGTGAAGGCGCAAGGCCTGTGGGGCGCGCACCTGCCGCCGCATCTCGGCGGGCCAGGCTGGTCTTGCGTGGAATTGATGCACCTCATGGAAATCCTCGGCGAAACCAGCTGGGGATCGACGATCTTCGGCTCCCAGGCGCCCGACAGCGGCAATTCCGAGATCCTCGCCAAGTACGGCACGCCCGAGCAGAAGAAGCGCTTCCTCGAGCCGCTGCTCGCCAACGAGATCGTCTCGTGCTTCTCGATGACCGAGCCCGAGGGCGGTTCGGACCCTACGCAGTTCACCTGCAAGGCCGAGCTCGACGGCGACCACTGGGTGATCAATGGCGAGAAATGGTTCTCTTCCAACGCGCCCTATGCCGAGTTCAATATCGTGGTCTGCGTGACCGATCCGGACGCGCCAACCTACAACAAGATGTCCACCATCATCGTCCCTTACGACACACCCGGCATCAACATCCTCAGTAACCCGGGCCTGCCCGGTGAGGCGTTCCCCCTCGGTGCCCACTCGCACATCCGTTATGAGAACGTGCGCGTGCCCAAGGATGCCATCCTCGGGCCGCGCGGCGGCGGCTTCATGGTTGCCCAGTCGCGGCTCGGCGGTGGGCGGATCCATCACGCCATGCGCACGGTCGGTGCCTGTCGCAAGGCGATCAAGATGATGGCTGAGCGCGCCCACGCGCGGACGACCAAGGGCACCCCGCTGGCCCGCAAGCAGCTCGTCCAGCAGGACATCGGCCAGGCCTGGGTCCAGCTCGAGCAGTTCCGCCTGCTCGTGCTGCGCACGGCGTGGATGTTCGACCAGCACATGGACAAGGAAGCCCTGGCCTGGATCGCTGCCTGCAAGGTGGCCACCGCGCAGGTCTACCACGACATCATCTTCAAGGCCGCGCACATGCTCGGCTCGCTCGGTGTGTCCAACCAGACCCCCCTGGCCCACAAGTGGGGCAGTTCGGTTCTCTCGATGGGCATGGCGGATGGGCCGACCGAGGTTCACCAAATGTTTGCCGGCCGCAGCGTGCTCAACCAGTACCAGGCTTACGAGGGCCGCTTCCCCGAGGAATACCTGCCCCACCTGCGCGCGCGCGCTGTTGCCATGTGGGGCGAGCGCGAGGACGTCAGCCCCGACATGGCGGCCTTGTATGCCCGCATGGCGACGATCCGCTAAGGTTCACGCCAGACCGGCCTGGAGCCGACAAGGAGGCCGGCCCGATCCTTCGGGTCGGCCTTCTTCGTTTCAGCCAGGCATCACGGCCCCGGTACAACGGCAGCCGGATCAGCGCCGGCTGGTCAGGGCGGCGACATCGACGCGCTGGCGCTCGAACCGCTGGTTCGCATCGCGCGAACGGATGTGCTCGTTGTCGATCGCCTGGCCATAGGGCAGCTCGTAGTTCTCTTCGATCAGGCTGTTGTAGGTCAGCAGCAGGTCGCGGTCCGCCTTCGCGATTTCCCCGGCCAGGGCCAATGCTTCTGCAAGCAGCTGGTCCGGCTCGACCACCCGGTTCACCAGGCCCCAGCGCTCGGCCGTGGCGGCATCGATGATCCGCGCGCCGAGCGACATTTCCTTGGCCCGCGACAGGCCGATCTCGCGGGCGAGCAGCGCCGTCATGCGTCCGCCGGCGATGACGCCGACCCGCACATGGGTATCGGCAAACCGGGCGTTGCTTGAAGCGATGCGGATGTCGCAGTTAAGCGCCAGTTCGAGGCCGCCGGTCATGGCCGGACCATTGATCGCGGCAATCACCGGCCCGGGGAAGGCCGCCATGCCGAACCGGCGGTGACCGGAGCCGATCTCCTCATCCGGGCTCTGCAGCTTGGCCACCCCTTCGGACAGTTCCTTGAGGTCCGCCCCGGCGCAAAAGGCGGGGCCATTGCCGGTCAGCACTGCCACCTTCACCGTTGCCGATCGCCCCAGCTCTGCGAACGCTTCCTCGACACCCGAGATCAACCCGCGCGACATGGCGTTGCGGGCGGCCGGGCGGTTCATGGTGACGACCGCCACCTCGCCATTGATTTCCAGCAGGACAGGGTCTTCACCAGGCACAACTTGTTCTCCTCGGCAGCGGTTATTTCGCGGTAAGGAGCCACGCGCAATGCCCGTTGTCGCAGAATCTCCCAGGCCCGGCTCGAGGCTGCCCCGGAGCGCCCCGGCTTTGTCCGTCGGTTGTGCGCCTTGGGCCGGTCAGGCCTCGGTGCCGCGGCTCACTGGGATCAGCGCTCCGTTGATCGACCGGGCGGCCGGCGAGGCGAGAAATCCGATAACGTCGGCAATCGCTTGCGGCTTGACCCACTGGCTGAAGTCGGCATCGGGCATGTCGGCGCGGTTCGTGGGCGTGTCGATGATGCTGGGCAGCACGGCGTTCACGGTGACGCTGCTTCCGGCCAGCTCGGCGGCGAGGGCTTCGGTCAGGCGATGGACCCCGGCCTTGGAAGCGGCATAGGAGCCCATCCCGGCCGCCGCCTGAATCGCGGCTCCCGCGCCAATATTGATCACGCGGCCTTGCGGGCTACGCCGCAGCAACGGCAGCGCGGCCTTGGTGATCGTGGCGTTCGAGCGCACGTTCATCGCGAACATCCGCTCCCATGTGGCGATGGACCCGTCTTCGAGCGTCTCCCAGGTGAAGCCGCCGGCAATGTTTACCAGCACGTCGATCCCCCCGAACCCCGCTTCGACCTTGGTGATGGCCGCATCGACCGCGGCGGCATCGGTCAGGTCGACCCCGGCCAGGTCCAGCCCGTTGGGCAAGCTGTCCGGGGCGGAAGGGGCGAAGTCGATCCGGGCTACCCGGTCTCCGGACGCGGCAAAGCTGGCGGCGACGACCTGGCCAAGGGCGCCAAAGCCACCGGTAATGATGATCGAACGTCCGCTCATGATCCTGTTTCCCCGTATGGTCCGGCCGGGCTCGGCTGGCGTAGCCAAGGCCTTAGACGTCCAGCCGAGGGTCGATCAAGGGGGCTGTTATCCCCCGCCGATCGCCGCGAATTCTGTACGTTCGGGCAAAAAGCTTACGGTTTGTATTTTTTTGTCGACATCCCCCGGTGAGTTGGTAAGTTGGAGTCATTGGGAGAGTCGCGCCGGATTCCACCCAGGTTACGTGCCTGTCGGTATCCCGCAAACTGTGTCGACAGCGGTGCCATTCACGCTGTCCGTAAGTTCCGGCAGCTCCCGCCAGGTCAGCAAGACAGGCGCCACTCTTCAGGGTGGGCCGGAGAGTGAAGGAGATTTCGCATGAAAATGGAAGACATGGTCATCGTCAGCGTCGACGATCACATTGTCGAACCCGCCGGCCTCTGGGACAACGCCCTGAGCGCCCAGCACAAGCACCTTGCTCCCAAGATGATCCGCGGCGAAGACGGCGCCGACTACTGGCTGTTCGAGGGCAAGCGCGCGGCACAGGGTGGCCTCAACGCCGTGGTCGGTCGGCCCAAGGAAGAATACGGGATGGAGCCCATCTCGCTCGACCAGATGCGCAAGGGCGTTTACGACATCCACGCCCGCGTCGATGACATGAACGTCAACGGCATCCTCGCCTCTGTGAACTTCCCAAGCATCCTCTCGTTCGATGGCGGCCTGCTCCACAGGCTCGACAACAAGGACAACGCCCGGATTCTGTGCGAGGCCTATAACGACTGGCACATCGACGATTGGTGCGGCGCCTATCCTGGCCGGAGCATCCCGCTTGCTATGGTGCCCTACTGGGACATGCAGGCGACCTCGGAGGAGATCGCGCGCGTTGCCAAGAAGGGCTGCCATGCCATTACCTTCTCCGACAATCCTGTTTCTCGTGGCCATCCCAGCATCCATGACGATTTCTGGAAGCCGCTGTGGAAGGCCTGTGCCGACCACGACATGGTCATCAACATCCACATCGGCACCGGGGCCCAGGCACCGCATGCGTCGATGGCCTCGCCGATCGATGCATGGATCACGACCATGCCGATCTCCATCGTCAACTCGGCGGCGGACTGGTTGAACCTCGACGCCCTGCATGACTATCCGCTCAAGATCGTGCTGTCGGAAGGCGGCATTGGCTGGATTCCCTACTTCCTCGAACGCGCGACCTACGTGAAGGAGCATCACAGCGCCTGGACTCACGGTAAGCACCGCGGCCGCGCTCCGATCGACGTTTTCCGCGAGCACTTCCTGACCTGCTTCGTCGAAGACAAGTTCGGCCTCCAGAACATCGACGCAATCGGCGAGGACAACATCTCCTATGAGTGCGACTACCCGCATTCCGACACGCAGTGGCCGCGCGTTCCAGAGCACCTGTGGGAGACCATCAAGCATCTCACCGACGTTCAGATCGACAAGATCACCCATGAGAACGCGCTGAAGTTTTACAACTTCGATGCCATCGGCAAGATGGGTGGGCGCGAGAACTGCACCGTAAGCGCGCTGCGGGCCAAGGCGACGCATGTCGATGTCGGCGAAGTTGCGCTCGAAGGTGCTGCTCCGGTGGCGGCCGGTGCCGAGCCGCGGCGGGTGACCTCGGGCGACATCGTCAGCATGATGGCGCGCATTAACGAGAAAAGCGAACTTAACGCCGACGCGTGATCGCCCAATCAGGGCCGAACGAAAAGGCCGCACCCCCGGGTGCGGCCTTTTTTGCATGTTTGGACCGGCAATTCTGCAGGCCGATCGGCCCTTCTGCTGGGCCAGGTATGGTGCAACTCCAGCCGCGTACCAGCGGTCATCCATTTGTCAGGGGAGAGTCATGGAAGTGTAACACAACGGTCATAGTCGCAGTTTCACGACCAGCACGAGCGGAGTTGAACCAGATGCATGCCAGAATGAAAGCGGCCCTCAAGATTGCAGCAGCGGGCGCTGCTCTGGCTGCAACCGCCACAAGCACCGCGGCTCTCGCCGACGACACCCAGGCCTGGGGCACGGTGACATTGCAGGCCGGATTGGGCGGCCCGGTCCGCGGCTCGAGCGAGACCGTGCTGCGCACGAGCGATGCCAAGGGGTTCTACGAGATCGAACAGAACCTGATGATCGGCTACAAGGCCAACAAGCACGTCACCTACTGGCTCGGCTACACGCTCGACCCGCAATACAGCCACGGCAGCCTGACGATCACCGAGCATCGCTTCCGCCAGCAGGTCTCGTTCGACAACTTCGCCCAGCTCGGCCCCGTCAAGGTTAGCGGCAGGATGCGGCTGGAAGAGCGCTGGCGCGATGGCCTTGGCGGCACCGGTTGGCGCCTGCGGCCTTACGTCAAGCTGGCCTTGCCGATTCACGGCAAGACCAACCTGAACTTCACCCACGAAAGCTTCATCAATCTCAACACCACCGGATTCCAGAAGGTCAACGGGTATGACCGCTGGCGCACCGGCCTGTCGGTCAGCACGCCATTGTCGAAGGCGATCACGATCGATGCTGGCTACCTCAACCAGCACGGTTTCGTCCGCAACGGTCCCGATACCGACGATCACGTCGCCACGGTGGGATTGACCGCAAACTTCTGACCAGGCCTGCCTGTCATGCCCGGTCCGGCGCTCGCCGCCGGATCGGCGGTTGACCTCCGCCGCGTGCTGGCGTCCATTCGCCGGGCCAAAGCAGTGGAACAGAGGTCAACCATGGCAAGCGGTCACCACCCCCATCACGGCCACGCCGCAGACCAACCGGCTGGCGAAGGGCCGGTGCGCGATCCCGTCTGCGGGATGACGGTGGACCCGTTACGCTCGCCGCATCACGCCGTGGTCGATGGCCTCGATTACCACTTCTGCAGCGCCCGCTGCCAGGCCAGGTTCATAGCCGATCCCCATGCCTGGCTGCACCCGGCCCCGGCTGTCTCCGTCGTTTCCGCTCCGCCGGGCGCGATCTGGACCTGCCCGATGCACCCCGAGGTGCGGCAGCCCGGACCTGGAGCCTGCCCGATTTGCGGCATGGCGCTCGAACCACTCGAGCCGGTGCTGGAGGAGGGACCCAATCCGGAACTGGCGGACATGACCAGGCGGTTCGCGGTCAGCGCCGTGCTGACCCTGCCCTTGCTCGTCCTCACCATGGGGGCGGACCTGATCGGCCACCCCATCTTCTCCCCGCATTTGGCGCCATGGGTCCAGCTGGCCCTGGCGACACCGGTGGTGCTGTGGGGCGGCGGCCCCTTCTTCGAGCGCGGCGCCGCTTCCTTGCGCAGCGGCAACCTCAACATGTTCACGCTGGTCTCACTCGGGATCGGCGTGGCCTATGGCTACAGCCTCTTCGCGATCCTCTTTCCCGCTACCATTCCCGCCACCTTCCGCGCCATGGGCGGGATGGTCCCGGTCTATTTCGAGGCCGCGGCGGTGATCGTCACGCTGGTCCTGCTCGGCCAGGTGCTGGAACTGCGCGCGCGCTCGGCAACCGGCAGGGCAATCCGTGCCCTGCTCGGCCTCGCGCCCAAGACCGCACGGCTGCTTCGTGACGACGGCTCTGAGGCGGATATCCCGCTAGAGCACGTCCAGCCGGGCCAGGTGGTCCGGGTCCGCCCGGGCGAGAAGGTTCCCGTCGATGGCGTGGTGACCGATGGTCACAGCGCCGTGGACGAATCAATGATTTCCGGCGAGCCGATGCCGGTCGAGAAGCGGGTTGGTGATCGGGTGACCGGTGCGACCGTCAACGGCACTGGCATGTTGCTGATGCGGGCCGAGCGGGTCGGGCGCGAGACCATGCTGGCCCAGATCGTCCGCATGGTCGCCGATGCCCAGCGCTCGCGTGCGCCGATCCAGGCGCTGGCCGACAGGGTGGCCGGCTGGTTCGTTCCGGCCGTGGTCGCGGTGGCGGTCCTGACCTTCGTCGTATGGGCCGTCGCGGGTCCGCAGCCGCGGCTCGTGCACGCGTTGGTGAATTCCGTTGCCGTGCTGATCATCGCCTGTCCCTGTGCGCTGGGCCTGGCCACGCCGATGTCGATCATGGTCGGGACAGGGCGCGGGGCCGGCGCCGGCGTGCTCCTGCGCAATGCCGAGGCGCTGCAGCGGATGGAACAGGTAGATACCGTTGTGATCGACAAGACCGGTACGCTCACCCTCGGCAAGCCCCGCCTGGTTGCGGTGGAAGCCCTCGCCGGTTTTGTCGAGAGCGACCTGCTGGCCGTTGCCGCCGGGCTCGAGCAGGGCAGCGAACACCCCCTGGCGGCGGCGATCCTGGCCGGCGCGCAGGAGCGGGGCCTCGCGGCCACTACGGTCGAAGACTTCCGCTCGCACACCGGCATGGGCGTCAGCGGCGTCGCGGGGGGGCGCCGGGTCGCCCTCGGCAATGCCGCCCTGCTGCGCGAGAATGGGGCCGATCCGGCGCCACTTGCAGGAGCCGCAGAGGAGCGGCGCAGGCGCGGGGAAGGGGTCATGCTGCTCGCGATCGACGGCGCGCCGGCTGGCCTTGTCGCGGTGGCCGATCCGCTCAAGCCCGGCGCCCCGGCAGCGGTCGCGGCCATGCACGGTGAGGGCCTGCGAGTGGTCATGCTCACCGGCGACAGCCGCGCCACGGCCGAGGCTGTCGCCGCTCAGGTGGGCGGGATCGACGAGGTCCGCGCGGAAGTCCTGCCTGACCAGAAGCAGGCCGCCGTTGCGGCTCTGCGCAGCGAGGGCCGCTGCGTCGCCATGGCGGGCGACGGCATCAACGATGCGCCCGCTCTTGCTGCGGCCGATGTCGGCATCGCGATGGGCACCGGCACCGACGTGGCGATGAAGAGCGCCGGAGTCACGTTGGTGAAAGGTGACCTCAGGGGCATCGTGCGA
>DASTGC010000249.1:0-13473 GCA_035719485.1 Novosphingobium sp. | reverse complement strand
TCGGCCCCATGCTCCTTGCCATCGCTTCCTCCGGCGCGGTAGCTTACCTGTTCCACCGGCTGGTCTCGTTCCGGGGCAAACCGCTGGCGGTCAGGGAGCGGGCGCCCGATCCCTCCAGCGCTTGACCTGCCGGGCTGGGGGGCTAATCCCCCCGCATGTCCGAAGCCGTCTCTCCTCTCGCCTCGCCATTCCCGGCCCTGCCCGCCATTGCCGGGGTAATCCCGCGCGTCGCCCGCGCCGGCTACAAGGACTGGGGCCGCTGCGACCTCACCTATGTCGAGCTGGCGGAAGGCACAGCGGTGGCGGGCGTGTTCACGAAGAACGTGTGCTGCTCCTCGGAAGTCGAGCTCGGGCGCGAGGGTGTGAAGCAGGGCAAGGCGCGGGCGCTGGTGGTCAATGCCGGCAACTCCAACGCCTTCACCGGCTACCGCGGGCGTGAGGCAGTTGAGCAGATCATGGACCATGTGGCCGGGCATCTCGGCTGCGGGCGTGAGGAGGTCTTCGTCTCCTCGACCGGGGTGATCGGCGTGCCCCTGCCCAAGGACAAGGCGCGCGCGGGCGTGGCTGCGGCGCTGAAGGCCGGGCCCTGCACCTGGGAGGAGGTGGCACGGGCCATCAGCACGACTGACACCTTCCCCAAGGGCGCCGTGGCGACGGCGGTGGTCGACGGGCGGACCGTCACGCTGGCCGCTATCATCAAGGGCTCAGGCATGATCGCGCCGGACATGGCGACGATGCTGGGCTACATTTTCACCGATTGCGCCGTGGCCCCCGCCTATCTCCAGGAGCTGCTCTCCGCGGCCAACCGTGAGACCTTCTCCTGCATCACCGTCGACAGCGACACTTCGACCAGCGACACCGTGCTCGCCTTCGCCACCGGCAAGGCGGGCAATGCCCCGATCACCGGGTCCGAGAGCGCCGGGACTGACGCCTTCGCGGCGGCCTTGCGTGACGTTTGCCGCCAGTTGTCCCACTTGGTGGTGCGGGACGGGGAAGGCGCGCAGAAATTTATCGAGATCGCGGTCAGCGGTGCCGTGAGCGACGAGAGCGCCCGGAAGGTCGGCATGGCGATTGCCAACTCGCCCCTGGTCAAGACTGCTATCGCCGGCGAAGATGCCAACTGGGGCCGTGTCGTCATGGCTGTCGGCAAGGCAGGCGAACCGGCAGATCGCGACAGGCTCTCGATCGGCTTCGGCGGCGTGTGGTGCGCGCGCGAGGGACTGCCACTCGCCGATTACGACGAGGCGCCGGTGGCCGCCCATCTCAAGGGACGAGAGGTTTCGATCGAGGTGGATCTTGGCCTCGGCGAAGGCCGCGCCAAGGTTTGGACCTGCGACCTCACCCATGGTTACATTTCGATCAATGCCGATTACCGGAGCTGAACGCGTGGATCCGCTCAGCAAGGGCGTCGAGGAGGTCATGCGTGCGGCTGCCCAGCGGGCTATCCTGCCGCGCTACCAGCAACTCGCAGCCCACGAGATCAGCGAAAAGGCTGCCGACGATTTCGTCACTGTCGCCGACCGCGAAGCCGAGGCAATCCTGGCTGAGGGACTTGCCCGGCTGGTGCCGGAGGCCAGCGTGGTGGGCGAGGAGGCGGTTCACTTCGACCCGGCGGTGATGGACCGCCTGTCCGATCCTCTGTGCTGGATTATCGATCCGCTGGATGGCACGCATAACTTTGCCCATGGCAAGCCGCCCTTCGGCGTGCTGGTGGCGCTGGCGGAGGGTGGCGTCGCGACAGGCGGGTGGATTCTCGACGTGCTGACCGGGCGATTTTGCCATGCGCTGGCGGGTCAAGGCGCCTTTGTTAACGGTGAGAAGGTGCATGCGCGGACCACGGGTATCCAGCCCCCGGTGGCCGCGATCTCGCTGCTGTTTGCCGATCCGGCGCGCCGCGACGGACTGAAGACGCATATCGCGCCCTACTACACCCTCGCCGACATCCCACGCTGCGCGGCCGAGCAATACCCACGCATCGTGCTTGGTGAGAACGACCTGTCGATCTTCGAGCGGACCTATGCCTGGGACCATGCCGCAGGCGTGCTGTTCTGCAACGAGGCCGGCGGCAAGGCGGCGCGGCCGGACGGGTCGGTCTACCGGGTTGACCAGCACCTCGCCCCCGGGCTGCTCGCAGCCGCCAGCCCGGCCTTGTGGGACGAGCTGGCGGAGCGGATGGCGGGGATCTGAACGATGGGGTGAGCGAAGGGTGTTAGAGCGCCCCTTCGATCCAGGCCTTGAGCTGGCTCTTGGGCGCGGCACCGAGCTTCTGGGCGACCGGCTGGCCATCCTTGAACAGAACCAGCAGCGGAATCGACTGGACGCCGAAGCGGCTCGCCGTCTCGGTGTTTTCCATGATGTCGACCTTCGCGATCGTGACCTGGTCGGCGAGTTCTTCGGAGATTTCCTCGAGGCTAGGCCCAATCATCTTGCACGGCCCGCACCACTCCGCCCAGAAATCGACGAGGACGGGCTTGCCGGACTGGAGAACGTCGGCATCGAAGCTGGCGTCGGTGACGGCCTTGGTGGACATTTCCGGGGAACTCCTGAGTGAACGTTGAGGGCAATCTAGGCGGTCTTTAGCCCCGCGCAACATGGCTATGGCGATAGCAATAATCGCCTCAGGCGAAGTCTGGCTTGTGTTGTTGCAGGATTTCCGGCGGAATTGCGATCAGGCGCGGCTCGTGGGTGTAGAGCAGCGCAATCTCTGCCGCACGTCCCGGAAAGGTGGCTTCGAGCGCCGCCGCATAGGCCGCCATCTGGCGCAGGATGGCGACGGGAACCTGTTCGAGCGAGGCCGGCGGCCGGCGGGCCGTCTTGAAATCGATGAGGCGCAAGCGCTCCGGCGTGATCAGCAGGCG
Organism: Novosphingobium sp.; assembly: GCA_035719485.1. Taxonomy (GTDB): domain Bacteria; phylum Pseudomonadota; class Alphaproteobacteria; order Sphingomonadales; family Sphingomonadaceae; genus Novosphingobium. The sequence continues at coordinate 10,615 of DASTGC010000249.1, read as the reverse complement.
GTCGATCGTCCCGGCGATGACCCGGCCCGAAACCGTGGCTGCGACGGGCACTTCGGCCAGGGCATCGGGCCCGAAGAGTTCGGCCCAGTCCGACACGGCCAGCACCTCCAGGGCGGCTTGCGCAATTTCCTGACGCGCGGATTCGGGCAATTCGGCGGCATTGCGGGCGAGCCAGCGGGCTGCGACATCGGCGCGGCGGTCGGCAGGAAGGTCGGGCAGGCGCTCAAGCAATTTGTGGATGAGAGTTCCGCGCAGGGCCGCGCGTTCCCGCTCGGCGCTGTCGCTACCGGAGGAATGCGGCGGATCGGCACTCTCGTCCTCGCCCAGAGACGAGGGCGCGAGCGGACGCGGAGGCGCGGGTTCTTCCCCCGCCGGCGTGGTCAGCCACCGCGGCCGCGAGACAGGAAGCGGCAGGAGTTGCGTCTCGGCATGGCGCGGCGGAGCGGGCGGCGGCATTTCGCCGTGCGTGGCGGTGGACTGCCATAGAGTGTGCGGCTGCCACGCGTCGTCGGGCATGACTTCGGCAATGCGCGCGTACCACGAATCCGGCGCAGGCGCGGTCTCCCTTGGGCTCAGTGAGCCGGTGACGAAAAGCGCTTCCTCGGCTCGGGTCATGGCGACGTAGAGCAGGCGCCAGTGCTCCTCGCGCTCGGCTGCCTTGGCTGCGGCCTCGGCCGCGGCTATCCGGCCGGCCTTTTCCTCCTTGCGCAGGCCGGGAAGCGGCAGGACGCGCGGAGCGTGACGAAGGAGTTCCGCGCCCTCGGGGGGTTCCTCGGCCAGTGCGAGAGCGACGCCCATGCCGCGCTCGGGATTGTCCGCAGCATCAGCCAGAATGACAATTGGCGCCTGCAAGCCCTTGGAACCATGGACAGTCATCACCCGGACGAGATTGCCAGCGCTCTCCGCCTCGCGCTTCAGTTCGCCGTCGCCGGAATCGAACCAGTGGAGGAACCCCACGAGGCTGGGAACGCCGCCAGCGGCGTAGGCGTGAGCGGCGTTGAGCAGTTCGTCGATCGGGTCATTCGCCTCCCGCCCGAGCCGCGCCACCAGTTTGCGACGGCCTTGCCATGGTCCGACCAGCAGCCAGTGAAGCAAAGCGGCGGGAGGGGCATAGTCGGCCTTGTTGAGAAGTTGCACGAGCTGTTCGACCGTGGCGACGACCAATGGATCGCGTGACTGGCGCAGGTGATCCCACAAGACGATGCCCTTGTCGCGCCAGGCGTGCTCGAGCAATTGCTCCTGGGTCCAGCCGACCAGCGGAGAAACCAGGAGGCTGGCAAGGGTAAGATCATCAAGCGGTTGCAGGGCAAACCTCAGGGCAGATACGAGGTCCTGCACCGCCAGCGGCGCGCCGAGACGCAGGCGGTCCACCCCGGCTACGGGCACCCCGCGCGCATGAAGGCGGGCGACGATCAGGCCGGCGAGTTCCTTCCGCTTGCGCACGAGAATCATGATGTCGCCCGCTTCGGCGCGGCGGTGATGGCCTTTTACGAGGGGGTAGCCGGGCGTCCGGGTATCGAGCCACTGGGCGATCTGGCGGGCGATACGATCGGCCAGCTGGCGGTCCGGGCGGGAGAGCCAGTCCTGCTCCCCCTCCTCCGGCTGGTCCTCCGCCAGATCCTCGTCATCGCGGGCAATTCCTACAGGCTGCCAGAGAGTTACGGTGCCCGGGCGGTCCTGACCAACATGGCGCTCGGGCAGGTCCTTGAGGCCGAAGCGGGCGTGGCCGACATGAGCGATAGTGCGATCCACATAGTCGAGGATGGCCGTGGCGGTGCGATAGGAGCGTTCGAGGCCGAGTTCCTGCAACGTGCGTGCAACGGCATTGGAACGCAGTTGCAGGACATTGGCAGCCGCCCCGGCCATCGACTTGCGCACCCGTTCACGCGCCGCCTCGAAGTTTTCCGGGCTGGTGCCCTGGAAGCGGAAGATGGCCTGCTTGTAATCGCCGACCACGAACAGCGTGCGCAGGGCATCGGCGCCGTGTTGTCCTGCCCCGGCGAAGAAATCCCCGGTCAGTGCATCGATGATCTGCCACTGGGCGGCGTTGGTATCCTGGGCCTCGTCGATGAGGATGTGATCGAAGCGGCGGTCGAGCTTGTAGCGAATCCAGTCGGCGAGGTCGGAGCGGTTGAGCAGGTCGGCGGCCTGGCGGATCTGGTCGTCGAAATCGATCAGGCCTTCGCGCTGCTTGGCCTCGTCCCAGGCAAGGGCGAAGGCGCGACCGAGTTCCAGCGCGGGGGTGAGCCACGCCGCGAGGTCGAGCAGGGCCTTACGTTCGCGGACGAGGTGGATGCAGTCAATCACCCGCTCGACATGGCCGGAATAGTTGGGATCGAGCTTGTCCTGCGACTTGGCCGCGCGCTGCTCGCCGGTCTTGGTGAGGAAGACATCGGCAAGCGCATCGATGGCAAGGCCACGCGCGGCAGGGTCCCTGGCCAGCCAGTCGCCAATGGCATTGGCGTTGTTCTGGCCGGTGGCGGCGGTCCAGGCGGCGTTGATTTCCATACAGCGGCGCAGTGTGCGCACGTCGAAGACGGTATCGTCGCACAGGCTGGCCAGATCCGCGCCTTCGGGCAGGCCCAGCAACCCTTCGACGCGGGGCCGCAGTGGCGGTATCCACGAGCCGGTGCCGAACCACGCCTCGCGGCATTCCGCGCAGCGCAGAAGGAAGCGCTCGACATCATCCGGCCCCATGCGGAGCGAGAGATGGGCGAGCGCATCGAGCCGGGCGGTATCGCCCCGCGCCTCGGCCTCCAGTAGCAGCGCAGCGAGCACATCGCGGCTAAGCACGGCGCGGTCACGGTCTTCCATGGCGCGGGTACCGGGAGTGAGGCCGGCCTCTTCGGGAAAGCCTGCCAGAAGCCACTGCGCGAAGGCGTGGATCGTATTGATGCGCAATCCCCCGCCCGGGCAATCGAGCACGGCGGCGAAGAGCGTGCGGGCGCGGGCCCGGGTGGCGGGATCGGATGGAGCTCCAATGGCCTGCAACTCGTCAGTCAGGCCCATCGATTTCCCGGGAACACCGATATCGGGTAAGCGCACCCAGTTCGCCAGCACCTCGTTGACGCGTGTCGCCATCTCGGCCGCACCGGCCTTGGTAAAGGTGAGGCAGAGGATCTGTGATGGCTCGACGCCCTCCTGCAGCAGCAGGCGCAGGACGCGGGCAGACAGGACCTGGGTCTTGCCGGTGCCCGCCGAGGCGGAGAGCCAGACCGTCTGGTGGGGGTCGACCGCGTGGCGCTGATTGTCCTGGAGGGGGAACAGGCGGCTCATCCGGCATCCCACTCCACCAAGTCGCCGGGCAGATCGGAGGCGCGGGCCTGCCATTCATCGAGCCGCATCAGCTGGTCGTAGTCCGTATAGCCGGGCAGATCCGGATTGAGGCGGGCGGTGAAGGGTTCATCGCCCTTGATCCAGCGATCGATCGCATCGGCCAGGTAACGCTCGGTCACCGGCAGGAAATCATCGCGCGGGATGCCGCTTTGTTTCTTGCCTTCGAGGACGGGCTCACTGCATTCGCCGAAGCCGGTTTCGCTCTTCTTCGATTTGTTGAGCGACCAGTATTCGAAGCGGGTCGGTTCGCCCAGGACCGGCCTGCCCTGCCCATCCTTGAAAGCCCCCGCGCGGGCCATCAGCCCGATGAGGCCAAGCTGGAGCGCGAAGCCCTGCTCGACCCGGCGGGCGCTGGGGGGGCTGCCGGTCTTGTAGTCCACCACGGCGAGGGTGCCGTCCGGCAGGCGGTCTACCCGGTCGGCCCGACCGTGAATCCGCACGCCCTTGAAGATGAGCTCACCCCGAGCCTCGCTGAGAGCGACCGTCCTGCCCTCGTCCTCCAGCCGGGCGATTTCCTGTTCCACCCATTTGAGCGCTTCGACCAGGCGCGGCCACCACAGGCCACGCACGAGCGGGTGCGCGCTCATCTTTGCCAGCTCGGCTTCGGCGATCGGGAGCAGGCTGCCGCCTTCCTTGTGCCATCGCTCGAGGATGGCATGGACCGCCGTTCCCTTCCAAGCGGCGGTGGGTTCGGCATCAAGCGCGTCCCATTTGCGCAGGCGCAGCACGTCGCTGGCGTAGAACTGGTATGGATCGCCGCGCAGCCGATCAAGCCCTGTGACCGCGATCGGTACGTCGCGCTGGGCCGCGGAGGGGCGCGGCTCGGGGCGGGGATAGGCGAGCGCAAAGACAGACGGCTCGTCCATTTCGCGGGCAAGCTTGACCACCTCGGTTTCGAGATGCTCGTTCAGCAGTTTCTCGCCCAGCATGGCGCGCACGCGCAGGACGAAGCGCGAGGGGATTGCCGGGCCGCTTTCATCGCGGCGGGCATGGCTGAGCACGACCTCGGGCGCGCCCAACGCAGCGGCAAGGTCATGGGCGGCAAGCCCGATGCGGAAATCGGCGCCAGGCACGCCCAGCGCGCGAAGAACGGCGGGCGCAAGCAAGGCGTCGGCGGCGCTGGCGCCGGGCCAGGTGCCTTCGGTGAGCCCCGCGCAGATGACGAGATCGGCCCGGCTCATGCGCGCTTCGATGAGGCCGTAGATTGAAACCCGGGGATGGCCGCCCCATGGCGGTCGCACGGCCTCGCGCTCCATTGCATCGCGCAGGACAGTGGGCAGATCATCCGGAGCAAGTGTGGTGCCCGTTGCCGCCGCGGCGCTGCGCAGAGCCTCGACCAACGCTGCAAGAGCGCGGCCATCGGCGCCGCCCCAGACTTGCCCGGAAGTCAACAGTTCGGCTGCGGCGGCAAGGCGGTCCAGCAAGTCGGCCAGGGGCGCTTCCTCGCTGCAAAGCAGGGGTGCGAGGAGCGCTTCGACGGCTTGCCACCATTCGGACATGGCCGGGATTTCCCCCCGCGCGGCAGCAACGCGGATGTGGTCAAAGCCGGGTTCAGGACGCGGGCCGCGCAGGGCCTGGTCGAGCCGTCGGGCGCAGGTTAGCCAATCTGCCCGGCCATGCTCCCACCCGGGAATGCCGCCCGCCCCGGCCAAAGGGTGGGTGAGCAGGGCAATGAGCTGGACCGGGGCCGCGGCAGTGGCGGCCACCTCGGCAAGCTGGAGCAACAGGCGCCCGGCGACCGAAGCGGAGAGGGGCTGGCCGGCCGTATCGTCGGCCGCGATGTTCCACCGGCCAAGATGGGCGATGACCCGGGCAGCGAGCGAACGGTCGGGCGTGACCAGGGCCACGCGGCGTTCGGGCACTTCCAGCGCCTGGCGGATGAGGATGGCGATGGCCTGAGCCTCCTCGCCGGGGTGGGCGCTTTCCATCACACGCACGCCGGACAGTCGGCGATCCTCGGCCTTCAGGCGGATCCAGCGGGCACTCGCTTCGGGCGGGAGGAACAGGTTGGAAATGGCGCGGCTGCGCGCGGGCGGCGCGGCGGCAGGGCCTGAACGATGCCATGCCTCGAATTCGTCGCGCCGGACGCCCATGCGATTGAGCAGCAGCTTGAGATGGTATTGCGGGTGGGTGACCGCATCGGTCCGCCCGATCGGTGGATCGCCTGCCTCGGCAGGAGCGCCGGCAGTGCCGAGCGCTTGCCAGATCTCCTCATCGAGGGCGAGGTCAAGGTCGGGCAGGATCACGGCACCACGGGGGCTTTCAGCCACGACGCGCAGCAGGCGGGCGAGCGCAGGTGACGCGCTGGTGACACCGGCCGCGACGATCGGGTGGGCCGGCGGCGTCTCTCGCCAGGCCCGGGCAGCGGCCTCGAACAGGCGATTGTGCCGCTCGGGCGCGTCGATCTCGCCCCGCTCGGCCAGTTCGGCCAGCCAGCGGGCGCGAGTCCGGGCGAACAGGCGGATCGAGGCCTGCCAGTGGGCCGCCTGTTCGCCCACGACGCCGATCACCCGCTCGGCCAGGAGGTCCTCGGGCGGGATGCCTTCGACCAGCAGCCGGTCCATCGTCTGCCCGATCTCAAAGGCCTGCCGCAGCAGCGCCGGGCCGCCGGGGCAGCGCTCGCCCTGCTCGTCACGCAGGATCGTGGCGAGGCGGAGCCAGCGCCGCACCGGATCGGCGGCGGGAGGAATGTCGAGCCCGGCACCGAGCGGATCGAGCAGGGGGCCGAGGGTCTCATCGAGATCGAGATCGCCGATCACCGCCATGCGGGGGAGAAGCAGGCCGGCCACCCCATCGTCCCGTTCTCCCATATGACGGATGAACGCCTCGGTCACGGTGCGCACGGCACGGCGGCTGGGGAGCAGCAGGGTCAACCGGGCGAGGCCGAACCGGGCATCGCCATAGCGCGGGACGAGGCCGGCGACGAGCGCATCGGCAAAGCCCCGGTGCGCGGCAATGGAATAGAGGCTGGGCCCCGGGCGCCCGGCGGCGCGCCCGCTCGGCTCCTCAGCCACGCGAGAGCAGCGCCTCGGTCGGCGCCAGGGCATGTGGCGTGCCGACCTCGAACCACTGCCCTGTGTGGACCCAGCCGAACAGGCGGCCTTCCTCCATAGCGCGGGTCCACAGCAGGTTGGTCGAGAACGGGCCCTCCGGCGCATCGCGCAGCAGGCGGTGCGAAACGATCTGGATGCCGGTGTAGATGAAGGGGGCCACCCGCCCCGACTTTCGCCGGCTGATGCGGCCGAGCGGATCGAGGTGGAAATCGCCGAGGCCATCGTAACAGTGAGCGGCGGGATGGCGCACGACGAGCAGCAGCGCATCCATCCGCGCCGGATCCCAGGCCAGGCTCAGTTCAGTGAAGACATCGCGCGGGCCATCGAGCCAGATGTTGTCGGAGTTGAGGCAGAAGAACGGATCGGGCAGCTGCGGCAGAGCCTTGGCCATGCCGCCCCCGGTCTCGAGCAGCAGGCTACGCTCATCGGAGACATTGATCGTGATTTCCGGGTGTCGCGAAGCGTAACCGGAAAGGTGGGCTTCAAGGCTGTCAGCCAGATAATGGACGTTGACCATGGCGCGGGACAGGCCCGCAGCGCGCAAGGCGTCGAGGCTCCAGTCGATCAATGGCTTGCCACCGACGTGGACGAGCGGCTTGGGCCGCGTGGCCGTCAGCGGGCGCATGCGCTTGCCAAGGCCCGCCGCCATGACCATGGCCGTATCGGAGGCGATGCGGCTGCTCATCCCTGGATGGTGCCCCCGCCCGCCTGCCGCAGTTCTGCCGGCACATTGGCATCGAACCAGGCGGACACAGGGGCAAGCGCGGGGTGGGCGAGATCCCGCTCGAGCAGGGACCAGACGCGGGGGATCAGGTCGAGGTAACGCGGCTTGCCATCGCGCTTCCACAGCCGCACGAAGATGCCGACGATCTTCGCATTCCGCTGCGCGCCGAGGCGTGCATAATCGGCCCGGAAGGTCGCCGGATCAGCGGCACCTCGGCAATAGTACTGGAGCATCTGCTCCTCGAGCTCGGGCGAAACGTCGCGCCGGGCATCCTGCAGCAGCGATACCAGGTCGTAAGCCGGGTGGCCGACCAGCGCGTCCTGAAAATCAAGCAGCCCCTGCTTGTGCAATGCACCCAGCAGCATGATGTTCTCGGCATGGTAATCGCGCAGGACCGTGACGCCCGGTCGCTGGCGCCCGAGCAGCGGGGTGAGCGCCTGTTCCCAGGCTTCGGCCCAGCCCTTGCCATCGACATACAGGTTCAGCGCCGGGCAGTACCAGTCGATGAACAGCTTGGCCTCTCGCTGGTATTCGCTGAGGGAATAGGCGGTGAACGGGCCGGGCGGGACGCGGTGGAGCGCGGTCAGCGTATCGACCGCGGCGGTATAGACCTCGAGCTCGTCAGCCGGCCAGTCATCCAGATAGTCGCGCATGCGCACGTCGCCGAAATCTTCCAGCAGGACGAGGCCTTGCGCCGCCTGTTCGTCGAGGATGCGCGGGGGGCGCAGGCCGGCGTCCTCCAGCCAGCGCGCGGCCCGCAGGAACGGCGCTGGATCCTCGTTGGGCGGCGGCGCATGCATCAGCATGGCCGAGCGATCGCCATTGCGTAAGCGGAAATACCGGCGGAACGAGGCATCGCCGGGCAGGGGCTCGATCGCCGCGCCGGCCCAGCCTGACCGGCGCAGGAAAGGTTCGACGATTTCGGGGACAGATCCGCTCATGGCATTCGCCCTACCCAATCGGCCCCGGGGCTCGCAATGGCCACGCGCCCTTCCCGCCCGTTTTCCGTCACAGTTTCCAACAGGATTGCAAGGCAGCCGGGCTCATGCGCGAAGCCGCCCGCCATTTCCGGCCACTCGGCGATGAGTGCCGCAGCGGCGCGGTAGTCATCGAGCCCGAGTTCCTCGACTTCGGACGGGTCCCTGAGCCGGTAGAAGTCTGCATGGACAAGCGGAAGCCGGACGGCAGGGGGATCGTAGACCTCGATGATCGAGAAGGTTGGTGATGGCACCTCGCCAGCATGGCCAAGCGCACGGATGATCGCCCGGGCGAGCGTGGTCTTGCCCGCACCCAGGCCGCCGGACAGGGCAACCACGTCGCCGGGGCGCAAGGCGGCGGCGATGCGCGCGCCATAGGTGTCCATGGCGGTCAAATCAGGCAACTGGGTGGTGGTCGTCACGGGAACTGGATGATCGCAGCTGTGCCCTGCCCCGGTTCGGACAGAAGCTCGAACCTTGCGCCGTGGGCCTCGACTATCCGGCGGGCGAGCGGAAGGCCGAGGCCACGGCGACGATCGCCCACAGCGGCCTGGCTCCCGGTCGGGCCGGACTTCAGGCCTTCCAGCGCCCGGGCGAGCGTGGCCGCGTCCATGCCGGGCCCATTGTCGGACACGACCACGCGCGGGCCTTCGCGGGTTGGCGCGAGGTCGACCAGGATGCGGCCCCCCGCCGGGGTGGCGGCCAGGGCATTGTCGATCAGGTGACCGATCACCCGACCGAGGCGGCGGGGATCGCCCTTGATGCGGCCGGCGCCCTTGTCGCCCCGGAGGTCGAGGGTAAGGCCGCCCTCGCTCACCGCCGCGGCGCGCTCCTCCACAAGCCGGGTCACGAAGGGCAGAAGGTCGATCTCCTCCTCGGCCAGCGGGAGCAGGCCCGCCTCGCTCTGCGAAAGATCGAGCACCGTTTCGATCTGCTCACCAAGCGCATGGACCGAAGCAAGGATGGCGGCGACATAATCACGCCCGCTCTCGTTCAACTCGCCGCCGAGGCCAGCCTGCAACAGCTCGGCAAAGCCGCCGATCGAGGTTAGCGGAGTGCGGAACTCGTAGCTCATGTTGGCAAGGAACCGGGTCTTCACCGCATCGGCCTCGAGCAACGCGGCATTGCGTTCCCGCAGCGCCGCCTCGGCCTTCTGGCTGTCGGTGATGTCGAGCACGGTCAGCAGGCCGTTGCCATCAGGCAGCGGAACCCCTGCGAATTCGAGCGTGCGGCCGTCGGCAAGGACCACCCTGCCCCCGGTCTGCCGGCGATCGAGGGTGGCGCCACGGACCACGTCGCCGACCAGCTTCGCCTGGGCCGGGCGCTTGAGCCGGGCGGCGATCCGTTCGAGCAGGAGATCGATCTTGGGATGGGTATCTAAGAAATCGCCGTCCAGCCCCCAATCCTGGGCGAAGCGGCGGTTCCACAGCTGCATGTGGCCGTCCGGCGCGAAGACGCCGAGGCTTTCGAACAGGCTGTCGAATGTGGCGGTGCGGGTGCGCAGGAGCGTGTCGCGGTTGGCAGAGATCCGCAGTTCCTCGGTCCGGTCCTCCGCGATCAGCAGCAGGCCACCATCGGGCATCGGCTGGGCGACCACCCGCAGGTGCGTGCCGTCAGGGAGCGGCCAGGCTTCCTCGTGCGCGGACGAATCGCGGAACCAGGCGGCCCGTTCGCGCCGCCAGGCCGGGAAATCGCGCGCCTCGGGCAGGCGGCCGGCATCATGGGCTATATCAAGCAGGCGCTCAAACGGCGGAGGATCGAGAAGGACCGCCGGGCCCAGCGCGAAGATACGCTGGAACGGCTGGTTGGCAAAGACCAGCGAGCGCCCGGCATCGAACTGGGCGACACCGGCGGAGAGCTGGTCCAGCATTGCGCGCTGGGCATCGCGGAAGGCGCGCAGCGAGCGGGCGAGCTCCTCCATGTCCTCGATATCGACCGCATAGCCGGCGATGCCCTCGGCGCCGAGCGGAAGGTCGGACAGACGCAGGGTCCGGCGCTGGCCGTTGATCGTGGCCGGCACCATTCGCTCGATCGGGCGGTTCATTTGCGCCGCCTGCAGCGCGACCTGGGCGGCAGTCAGCCCATCGACCGCCTCGACCAGCTCGGTTCCCGCCTCGACCACCGCAGCCGCGCTGTCCCCCTGCACCGCTTCGACATAGGCGTGATTGACGAGCCGCAGGCGGCCATCGCGGTCGCGGAACCACATCGGCATCGGCGCGGCCTCGATCAGGCCGACGAGGGCGGTGAAATCGGCGCGGGCGCGGGTCGCCTCCTCGCGCAGACGGACCAGTTCGCCCTCGCTCTCGGAGAAATCGAAGACCCAGACCAGCGCCGCGCCGCCGGGAGAGATCTGCGGATCGGCGAGATGGCCGCGCAAGCTGAGCGAGCGCCGCGAGCCGGCCGGGGTGACGACCATGCGGAAGGGCGCCCCGGTCTTCTGGCAGCGGCGCACCGCATCGTTGAGTTCACCCAACTGTATCACCGGGATGCCGCCGCCGCCATTGGCCCCGGCGCCGTCTTCCTTC
>DASTGC010000248.1:0-2262 GCA_035719485.1 Novosphingobium sp. | reverse complement strand
CAGCGCGACGTCGATGCCGATGCCGTCGCGCTGGGCGCTGATCGCGATCGGATCGGGCAGCAGCGCCTGCTTGTTGCGATCGAGCCACTTCACGAAGGCGGCGATCCCGCCCTCGTAGTAGAGATCGTGCTCCTTCACTTCCTCGCCCCGCTTGTCACGCAGGAGGATGCGCACGCCGGAGTTGAGGAAGGCGAGCTCGCGGTAGCGATGCTCAAGCTTCTCGAAATCGTAGACGGTGACGTTCTTGAAGGTCTCGTCCGAGGCGAGGAAGGTGACGCGGGTGCCCTTTTTGCCGGCGGGAGCCGGGCCCTTGACCACCAGCGGGGCAACCGCGTCGCCATGGGCGAACTTCATCCAGTGTTCCTGGCCGTCGCGCCAGATGGTGAGTTCGAGCCATTCCGACAGGGCGTTGACCACCGAGACGCCGACGCCGTGGAGCCCGCCGGAGACCTTGTAGGCATTGTCGTCCGAGGTGTTCTCGAACTTTCCGCCGGCGTGGAGCTGGGTCATGATGACCTCGGCCGCCGAGACTCCTTCCTCCGGGTGGATGCCGGTGGGGATGCCGCGGCCGTTGTCTTCCACGCTCACCGAGCCATCGGGGTTCAGTTCGATCAGGACGAGGTCGCAATGGCCGGCCAGCGCCTCGTCGATCGCGTTGTCCGAGACCTCGAAGACCATGTGGTGCAGGCCCGATCCGTCGTCGGTATCGCCGATGTACATGCCCGGGCGCTTGCGGACGGCGTCCAGCCCCTTGAGGACCTTGATGGATTCGGCGCCGTAGGCGTTCTGGTTCGGGGTATTTTCAGGGGTGTCGGACATAGCGAGCATATAGGGATTCGCGCGCGCGTAAGGAAGCGAAATGGCCCTCCCGTCCACAGGAATGCGGGGCCGAGTGTAAATGATGATATGTGATATTGTATCATTCGCTGCACTGCGGTAGGAGGCGCTTGCCCTGGGGCTTCAGGAGACCGATTGATGCGCCGACTGCTTCCTGCCGCCCCGGGACTTGCCTGCAGCGTGATCGCGCTGGCCCTCGCCGCGCCGGCCCTGGCCGATCCGGCGGCAGAGGACGGGCCGGACCCGCACGACCACGTGCCGCAGGAGATCGTCGTCACCGGCGCGCTCCAGCAGAACCGGCTCGACGCGCTCTCCGGCGTGGCGGTGATCCAGGGGACGAAGCTTGACCAGGCGATCCGCCCCTCGATCGGCGAGACCCTCGCCCACACGCCGGGCGTTTCCTCCACCTCCTTCGGGCCAACCGCCTCGCGCCCGGTGCTGCGCGGCATGCAGGGCGAGCGGGTGCGGCTGCTGACCGACGGGATCGGCTCGATCGACGTGTCGAACACCTCGGCCGACCATGCCGCCGTGGTCAACCCGCTGCTGGCGGAGCGGATCGAGGTGCTGCGCGGGCCGCAGTCGCTGCTCTATGGATCGAGCGCGATCGGCGGGGTGGTCAACGTGATCGACCGGCGCATTCCGACCACGATCCCCACCGAGGCGGTGCACCTGGGCGGCGTGGCGGGCTATGGCTCGGCGGCCCATGAGCGCTCGCTGGCAGGCTCGGTGGAAGTGCCGCTCGGCGGCGGGGTGGTGGCCCATGCCGACGGCTCGTGGGACAAGTCGGACGACCTCAGGATCGGTGGCTATGCCCTGACCCCGGCGCTGCGCGCCGAGGCGCTGGCGACCGCCGCCTCGGGCCTCGGCGATCCGGCGATCGACTATGCCGGCAATGCCGCCGTGCGCGACGTTCTGCCCAACACCGCTGCGCGCACCTGGACTGCGGGGGCGGGGCTTTCCTACATCAACGACGGCGGAATGCTCGGGGCAAGCTACACCCACAGCGACAGCCTCTATGGCGTGCCGATCCGCTATGCCACGGCAACGGGCCAGGACGAGGAAGCCCCCCGTCTCGCAATGAAGCAGGACCGGCTGGACCTGCGCGCGCAGATCAACGGCAGCGGCGCGATCGATCACATCCTCGTGCGCGCGGCCTTCGCCGACTACCGCCATTCCGAGCTTGGCCCCGACGGCAGCGTGGGGACGACCTTCCTCGACAAGGGGATCGAAGCGCGCCTGGAAGTGGCCCAGGCAAAACGCGGCGTATGGCAGGGGGCGAGCGGGGCGCAGTTCGTCAACCGCGATTTCAACGTGATAGGCGACGAGGCTTTCCTGCCGAAGAACGGCACCCAGTCCTTCGGTCTGTTCTCGGTCCAGCAGCTCGATTACGGCGCGCTCAAGCTCGAAGCGGGGGCCCGGTTCGAA
>DASTGC010000247.1:0-3297 GCA_035719485.1 Novosphingobium sp. | reverse complement strand
CAGGTCGCCGTCGCCACGGTCCAGACACCCGGCGGACAAGTGACCTATGCCGGTGAGGCTGCGATTGATGGCGTTCCCGGCACCCACGCCCCGATCCCAACCGAATTTCGCGACACCGCCGGTTCGAGCTGCGGCGCCCTGCTCCCAAGCGGCAGGACCGTCGACGTGGTGAACGGCGTTCCCGTCACCCTGATAGATAACGGCATGCCATGCGTCGTGATGAAGGCTGCCGATGTCGGTATCACCGGCTACGAAGACCGCGACTGGCTCGACGCCAATAGCGAACTGAAGACGACAATCGAGGCGATCCGCCTCGCCGTGGGCGAAAGGATGAACCTTGGCGACGTGAAGGAAAAAAGCGTTCCCAAGATGATGCTGGTGGCCCCGCCCCGGGCCGGCGGCGCAGTCTGCGTCCGCTCGTTCATCCCGCACCGCGCCCATGCGACAATCGGCGTGCTCGGCGCAGTCTCGGTAGCAACCGCCTGCCTGGTGGAAGGCTCACCCGCAGCCGAGGTGGCAGTGGTGCCGGACGGCCCGCGCAAGACCCTCTCGGTGGAACACCCGACCGGAGAGATGAGCTGCGTGCTGGAAGTGAACGAGGCCGGCGAAGTGGTCAGCGCCGCACTCCTTCGCACCGCGCGCAAGCTGATGGACGGGGTGGTGTTTGGCTGACCTTGCTCTCGCGTGCTTCGACAGGCTCAGCCCGAGCGGGCTTGTGGAAGAAAAACCAACATTCGTTCGGCCTGAGCTTGTCGAAGGCCCACAGCGCAACGGATCGATGAAATGACCAACCGCATCACCTCGTGGCACGCCAACCCGTCGAAGCCCAACTACACCCCGCCCCCGGGTGCGGTCGATGCGCACTGCCACGTGTTCGGTCCGATGGCGCAGTTTCCGTTCAGCCCCAAGGCGAAGTACCTGCCCGAGGATGCCGGGCCGGACATGCTGTTTGCCCTGCGCGACCGCCTCGGCTTCTCGCGCAATGTCATCGTCCAGGCGAGCTGCCACGGCACCGATAATGCCGCTACTCTGAACGCCATCGCCAGGTCCCATGGCAAGGCGCGCGGAGTCGCGGTCGTCGACCCGGCGATCACCGGGGCGGAGCTTCACACCCTGCACGCGGGTGGTGTCCGGGGGATCCGCTTCAACTTCCTCAAGCGCCTGGTCGACGATGCGCCCAAGGACAAGTTCCTGGATGTCGCCCGGCACCTGCCCAGGGGCTGGCACGTGGTGATCTACTTCGAGGCGGATATCCTCGATGAACTGCGCCCCTTCATGGAGGCGATCCCGGTGCCGCTGGTGGTCGACCACATGGGCCGCCCCGACATTCGCCAGGGACCGGACGGCCCGGAGATGAAGGCCTTCCGCGCCCTGCTCGATTCCCGCGACGACATCTGGTTCAAGGCGACCTGCCCCGACCGGCTCGATGCGATCAAGGAAGGCGGCAGCGGCGATCCGTGGGACGACTTCGCCCGAGCGGTCGCGCCACTGGTTGCCGACTATCCGGACCGCTGCCTGTGGGGGACCGACTGGCCGCACCCGAACATGGAAACGGAGATCCCCGACGACGGACACCTCGTCGACATGATCCCTCGCATCGCCCCCACCGCCGACCTGCAGCACCGGCTGCTGGTGGCCAATCCGATGCGGCTATACTGGCCCGACGAGGCTGGATGACCGCGGCGGTCACCCCTTGACCACGACCTGGTCGATCTCCCCGAACGGTTCTGTGCCGTCGCTGCGCCGTCCGATCATCCGCACCCGGTCGCCAAAGGACATGAACCCCGTCCGCGGCGCGCCATCGGCGATCAGCTCGATTGCACGGCGTTCCGAGATGCAGGCCGAGCCGCGCTCGGCATATTCGCGGTTGGAGACAGTGCCTGAGCCGATGATCGTGCCCGCCACGAGATCGCGCGTCCGCGCGGCATGAGCGACCAGCTCGGGAAAGGAGAAGGCCATCTGGTCGCCCCTGACCAGGCCGAAGCGCTCACCGTTCCATTCCACCAGCAGGTCGCAGCAGACGCGCCCGTCTCGCCAGTCCCCACCCAGTTCGTCGGGCGTGATGGCAAAGGGCGCAACCGAACAGGCCGGCTTGGCCTGGACCCAGCCAAAGCCGGTCTTCATCTCGATCGGCGCAAGGGTGCGCAGGGACCAGTCGTTGATCTGGACGATCAGGCGGATATGATTGGCGGCCGCTTCCGCCGTGGCGCCCATCGGCACGGCATCGACGATCACCCCGAACTCGCCCTCGAAATCGATGCCGAGGCTCTCGTCGGGCAAGGGCACCGGGTCGGTCGCCGAGAGGAACCGGTCGGACATGCCCTGGTACATCAGCGGGCGATCACTATCGACCGGCGGCAGATGGAAGGCCACCTGCATCAGTTCGCCATGCTGGTTGAACGCCGAGCCGTCGAGCCATTGCCACGAGCGCGGCAGGGGCGCGCGCAGAGCGGCAGGGTTGAGCGGCTCGCCCTCCCCGGCCGCGAGCCGGTTGCAAAGCGCTTGCAATGCCGTTGCGCACCGGGACCAGTCCTCCATCGCGGCAAGCAGGCTGGACGCTGCGGTAGCTGCTGAAATACAACGCAAACCATCGGCGGAAACAACGACCAGCTCGCCATCGGGCGTGCCATTATCGCGAGTGGCGAGGCGCATTGACGCAATCCTCCTCGAAGATGGCCACGGCCCGGGTCCACCCGGCCGAAGCGCCCTTGATCTTGTGGGGGAAGCAGCTGACGGTGAACCCGTGGGGCGGAAGGACTTCGAGGTTATGCAGCTTCTCGAGGTGGCAGTAGCCAATGTCGCGTCCGGCCTTGTGGCCTTCCCAAATCAGCGAAGTATCGCCGGTTTCCTTCACCTTTTCAGCGGTATGGACGAAGGGCGCGTCCCACGACCAGGCATCGGTACCGGTCACCCGGATGCCACGGCTGGTCAGGTACATCGTCGCCTCGTAGCCCATGCCGCAACCCCGGCTGACATAGTCCGAATCGCCTAGCGCCTGGCCGGCGGCAGTGTTGACCACCACGATCTCGAGCGGCGAGAGCTCGTGTCCGATGCGCTTCAACTCGGCTTCGACGTCAGCCGCAGTCACCACGTAACCATCTGGGAAGTGGCGGAAATCCAGCTTCACCCCGGGCTGGAAGCACCACTCCAGCGGAATCTCGTCGATCGTCATCGCCGGCTTAGCCTGACCGTCCCTGGCATCCTGGGTCGGATGAAAATGCCACGGCGCGTCGAGGTGAGTGCCGTTGTGGGTGGTAAGCTTGATCGTCTCCACCGCGGCGAAGCCTTCGCCCCCCG
>DASTGC010000246.1:0-2105 GCA_035719485.1 Novosphingobium sp. | reverse complement strand
TGCAGGACCCGGGCCTCGCCTTCCATCCGCCCACGCTTTACCTCGGCTATGTCGGCCTCTCGATCGCCTTTTCCTTCGCCATCGGCGCATTGGTGACGCGTGAGGTCAGCCCGGCCTTCGCCCGCGCGATGCGACCCTGGGTGCTGGGCGCGTGGATCTTCCTGACGCTGGGCATCACCGCCGGCTCCTACTGGGCCTATTACGAGCTTGGCTGGGGCGGCTGGTGGTTCTGGGATCCGGTGGAAAACGCTTCGCTGATGCCCTGGCTCGCCGCCACGGCGCTGCTCCATTCCGCCGGCGTCCTTGCCGCGCGCAACGCCCTGCGCGCCTGGACGGTGATGCTGGGCGTGGTCGCCTTCTCGATGTCGATGGTCGGCACCTTCCTCGTCCGCTCGGGCATTCTCACCTCGGTCCACGCCTTTGCGGTCGACCCCAAGCGCGGGACGTTCATCCTTGGCCTGCTGGCGATCTATATCGGCGGCGCGCTGACGCTCTTCGCGATCCGGGCGGCGACAGTCACCGAGGGTGAGCGCTTCTCGGTGACGAGCCGCGAGAGCGCGCTGGTGTTCAACAACGTGATGCTAACCGGCGCGCTTGGCATCGTGCTGATGGGCACGCTCTATCCGCTGGTGACCGAAGCCTTCGGCGAGAAGGTCTCGGTGGGGCCGCCCTATTTCAACCCGATGACTGCCGTCTTTATCGTGCCCATGCTGCTGGTTCTTGCCGTGGGTCCGCTGCTGCGGTGGCGGCAGGACAGCCTCAGGCGGGTGCGCATGAGCCTGCTGGCGCCGGGGGTTATCGCCCTTGCTGCCTTGGCGGCCGCTGCGGTCATGGCCCCGGGCAAGGTCCTGCCGATCATCGGCCTGGCCCTGGCCCCGGCCATCGCCTTGGCCAGCCTGCTGCCACTGCGCGGGCGCAGGCTGCGGCAGGTCAAGCTTCCGCTGTGGGGCATGGTCCTCGCTCACTTCGGGATTGCCGTCGCCTTGTTCGGCATGGCCTGCGACAGCGCCTTTACCACAGAGCGGCTGGTCGCCGTGCGGGTGGGGGATACGACGCCGGTCGGCCCCTGGCAGATCCGGCTCGCCGCCATCGAACCAGTCGCGGGCCCGAACTGGACGGCACTCGAAGCGACCCTGCAAGCCAGTTACAAGGGCGCTGCACCGATTGAAACGCATCCCCAGGCGCGCACCTTCTGGGCCCCGGTCCAGAACACCGCCGAAAGCGCGCTGCTGACCCGGTGGAACGGACAGCTCTACACCGTGCTCGGCGACGAGGCGGAGGACGGGCGCTGGCAGCTCAGACTGTGGTGGAAGCCCTTCGTGCCGATGATCTGGCTCGGCGGCATGCTGATCGGGCTGGGCGGGCTGCTCGCCCTGCTCGGCCGGGTCTGGTCGGACCTGCGCCGCGTGATCGCGCGCGAGAAGATCGCCTACCGTCGGGAGAAGCAGGGGCGATGACCGATGCTGCCGCTCCCTCGGGCCTGAGCCTTGCCCGCTGGCTCCCGCTCGCGCTGTTCGCCCTGTTCGCGCTGGTGGTGACCTGGGGCCTGGTCCATCCCAAGGACGATACGGTGCCCAGCCGCTTCGTCGGCCAGCCCTTGCCCGCCTTCGACTTGCCCGCCGCCGCCGCCGGCAAGCCGGGCCTCGCCACCGCGGACTTCGCCGGCAAGCCGAAGCTGCTCAACGTGTTCGCCTCGTGGTGCATCCCCTGTGCCGCCGAAGCGCCGCAACTGGCCGCGCTCGCCTCGGCGGGGGCCGAGATCAATGGCGTGGCCATCCGGGACCACAAGGACGATCTCGCCGCCTTTCTTGCTCGCAACGGCAATCCCTATGCGCGGATCGGGGCGGACAACCTCGGCAAGGTCCAGCTGGCGATCGGCTCCTCGGGCGTTCCCGAAACCTTCGTGATCGATGGCCGGGGCGTGATCCGCTACCAGCACATCGGCGACATCCGGCCCGAGGACGTGCCGATGCTGCTCGGCAAGCTGCGGGAGGCGGGGCTGTGACTCGGCCGATGGCACCGCAGCTTCCCCTCCCGCTTGCGGGAGGGGCTAGGGGAGGGCTTGTTATCTCTCCGCTGCGTAACAGGCCCTCCCCCGACCCCTC
>DASTGC010000245.1:0-9053 GCA_035719485.1 Novosphingobium sp. | reverse complement strand
CCGATGGAGCCTGACATGGACCGCGCCGCTACCGCCGACCGGATCGCCCAACTGATCGCCCCGTTCAACAAGAAGGGCGTGGAGATCACCGATGCCACGACGTTCGCCGGGGACCTGGAGTTCGACAGCCTCACCGTAATGGATTTCGTCGCGGCGATCGAGGACGAGTTCGACATCATCATCTCGATGAACCAGCAGGCCGAGATCGAGACCTGGGGCCAGCTGGTCGACGCCGTGGTCAAGCTCAAGGGTTGATGGCTCACATGACGGACCTGTTCAGCAAGTTCGATGCCCTGATCCAGCAGCGCGAGGGCCTGCTTGCCACCGGCCTCACCGATCCATTCGGGCTGGTGATGGAGAAGGTGATCTCGCCGACCGTGGCGATCTGCAACGGGCGCGAGACGATCCTGCTCGGCACCTACAACTACATGGGGATGACCTTCGACCCCGACGTGATCGCTGCCGGCAAGCAGGCGCTCGACGATTTCGGTTCGGGGACGACCGGAAGCCGGGTGCTCAACGGGACCTATGCCGGGCACAAGGCGGTCGAGCAGGCGCTGAAGGACTTCTATGGCATGGACCATGCCATGGTGTTCTCCACCGGCTACCAGGCGAACCTGGGAATCATCTCCACGATGGCCGGCAAGGGCGATTACATTGTGCTCGACATCGACAGCCATGCCTCGATCTGGGACGGGTGCAAGATGGGCGATGCCGAGGTGGTGCCGTTCAAGCACAACGACCTCGAAGCCATGGAGAAGCGGCTGAAGCGCATCCCGGAGGGCGCGGGCAAGCTGGTGGTGCTGGAGGGCGTCTATTCGATGCTCGGCGACATCGCACCGTTGAAGGAGATGATCGCCGTCGCCAAGGCGCACGGGGCCATGGTCCTGGTGGACGAGGCCCACTCGATGGGCTTCATCGGTCCGAACGGGCGCGGCGTGGCCGAGGACCAGGGCGTGCTCGACCAGGTCGACTTCGTGATCGGGACCTTTTCCAAGTCGGTCGGCACGGTGGGTGGCTTCTGCGTTTCCAACCATCCCAAGTTCGAGATCCTGCGGCTGGTCTGCCGGCCTTACGTGTTCACCGCGAGCCTGCCGCCGAGCGTGGTGGCGACGGCGGCCACCTCGATCCGCAAGCTGATGCACGGGGCAAACAAGCGCGCGCACCTGTGGGAGAACAGCCGGACGCTGCACAAGGGCCTGCGCGACCTTGGCTTCCAGCTGGGCACGCAGGAGCCGCAGAGCGCGATCATCTCGGTGATCATGCCGGACCTGGAGCGGGGTGCGGGCATGTGGGAAGCCCTTCTGCGCGAAGGTCTTTACGTGAACCTGGCGCGGCCGCCGGCGACGCCTGCGGGGATGACACTGCTGCGCTGTTCGCTCTGCGCCGAGCATTCGGCCGAGCAGGTGCAGACGATCATCGGCATGTTTGCCCGGGCGGGCAGGGCGGCGGGGATCCTGCCCGCCTAAGCCATCATTCGGCGTCGGCGGGGATCACCTTGAGCTGAAGCGGGGCCGCCCCGGCGGCGATCACCAGCAGGCGGTCGACGTTGGGGTGTGCGCCGGGGCGGGCGCGGGCATCGGGCGTGTGCTCGGCGAAGACAGCCAGCGCGTGTTCGGACGCCTGGCATCAAGCACGGCAAAGGCCTTTGCAAGATACGCGTAGACTGCCAGCGAACCCTGCTTGCCGGGCTGGTTCTCGATCGTATCGACCAGATCGCCAGCCGCATCACGCAGTTCGACCCGGCTGAGCCCGGTGATCGGCGGGAGCAGCGCGAGGTTCTCATTGAACGATGCGCCGGGTGCGATCTTGGCGAGCATTTTCCGATGTTCCTTCAGGGCGCCGAGGCAGCGAGGGTTTCGAGGGTGGCGCCGGTGCAGGCATCGGCCTTGGCGCTCTTGTGGCCGCCGAGCATCGCCGCGGCGACGAAGCCGCCGACGACGAGGACGACGAAACCGGCTACGGCGAGGCCGAGGTACTTGTCGATCCAGGCCTTGATCGGGGCACCGAACAGGCGGAACAGCACGCCGACAATCAGGAAGCTGATCGAGCGGGAGATCAGGCTGGCGAGCAGGAAGCGCGGCAGCGGCATGCCGATGAACCCGGCGGTGATCGTGATCAGCTTGAACGGAATCGGCGTAGCGCCCTTGGCGACGATGGCGAGGAAGCCCGCATCGCCACGCAGCTTACAGGCGGCATAGGGGAAGCTGCCAGTCAGGTGCAGCCAATCGAGCAACTGGCGGCCGAAGGCCTCGAAGGCGAAATGGCCGATACCGTATCCGAGCAGTCCCCCGGAGACCGAGGCCAGAGTCGCGATGACGGCGAACCGCACCGCTCGGCGCGGCGCGGCAAGGCACATCAGGCCAAGCAGCGGATGGGGCGGGATCGGGAAAAAACTGGCTTCGACGAAGGCAAAGAGGGCCAGCCACCATTCGGCCCTGCGATCGGCTGCCTTGGCCATCGTCCAGTCATAGAGGCGGCGGAGCATGTGATCCCTTCCCTGCGCTGAGCGCTTCTTAGGGCGGGGGCAACCGGACTGCAACCGGACCACATAAGAACCATTTCGGTTAATTGAACTTGACATCGTCACGCTATATCGGTACATAAAAGGAACATCGCGATAGACCGATTCGCCCGCCCGTCCGCCGGGTTCGCAGTCCGCGCCCTCTTGCGAAAGATCCGACATGACAGAACTGACAGCCGGCGCTCCCGAGCGTCGACGGCGCCGTGGCGCGCCCAAGAACTGGCGCCAGCAATTCCTAGCCTGCCTGGCCGAGACCTCGAACGTGACCGCCGCGGCGCAGTGTGCCGACATCAGCCTCTCGTGGGTCTACAAGACCAAGCGGGAAGATCGCGGCTTTGCAGAAGCCTGGCTGGTTTCGCTGTGCGAGGGCTACGACCATCTCGAACTGGAACTGCTGTGCCGCCTGCGCAGCGGCGAAAGCCGCGATCTGCCCGCGAACAAGTACGACAACGCCACGGCGCTCAGGCTGTTGCTGGCGCACCGCGAGACCCGGGCCCGGTTCCAGGCGAAACAGGACAACGTAACCGCCGAGGAAATCCGCGCCTCGCTTGACGCCAAGCTGGCGCGCCTGCGCGAGACGGTGATGGCCAGCCGGACACAGCTGCTGCCGGATCCCACGCGTGGCTGAACCGCGGTTCACGTGTCGCGGTGGGCGCAGACACACTGAGGCGGAGAAGACAGCCGGGTTGCTGCCGGTGCTCAAGGCGGCCAAACCGGAGCACCTCGACGGCTTCGTCAGAGATATGAGCAAGCCGGAGCGCAATGCCTGGCGTTGGCACTGGCCGATGTGGGCGAGGCCGGAGCAGCTGGCACCGCCGGGCGACTGGCGCACCTGGCTGATCCTTGCCGGTCGTGGCTTCGGCAAGACTCGCGCAGGAGCGGAATGGGTCCGCGCCATCGCCGAGCGCGACGGCGAGGCGCGGATTGCATTAATAGCGGCGAGCCTTGCCGAGGCTCGGGCGATCATGGTCGAGGGCGAGAGCGGGTTGCGCCGCATCAGTGAGCCGCATCTAGCCCCCCGGTTCGAGAGTTCGCTGCGGCGCTTGACCTGGCCTTCCGGCGCGCAGGCCACGCTTTATTCGGCAGCAGAGCCCGACAGCCTGCGCGGTCCACAGCACAGCCACGCCTGTTGGGCAGGCCCAGAAGGAAGATTGCGTCAATGAGGCGCTGCTGACGATTGATGGCTTGCTGCATTGCGCCATTGAGGAAGAGAGAAACACGCCGCCGACGACTCCGCTAAATGGCCAGTGTTGGTTGGTGGGGACTGCTGCGACGGGAGTTTGGGCCGGGCACGAGGGCCATATTGCGATTCGTCAGCTCGACCAGTGGCTGTTCGCCGCCGCGAGCGATGGGGTGCAGCTGCTTAACAAGGCAACCGGCCAGCGGATCGGCCGTATTGGCGAGACGTGGCGCGCACCTGCAGCTCCAGCTGCGGTTACCGGCGGCACCGTAATCGACGCAGAGGCGCGTGCGGCTGTCGCTTCTCTCGTTGCCGCCCTGAGGTCGACCGGGACACTGCCCGCCTGATCAGCAAGGCTCCTCACCCCCCGTGCGCATAGGCCAACGGATCAATTAGCCCGGCGCGGTGGAAGCCATCCAGCCTGAGCCGACAGCTATCACAACGCCCGCATGCGAACCCTTCAGCGGTTGGATCGTAGCATGACCACGTCATCGCAGCATCGAGTCCGAGACGCTGGGCCTCCTTTGCGATCTCGTCCTTTCCCATGTGCTGGAGAGGGGCGTGAATGGTGAAACGTCCGCCCTCGCTACCCTTCTTGGTCGCGAGGTTCGCAGTCTCCGTAAAGGCATTGACGAATTCTGGCCTGCAATCAGGATATCCGGAATAGTCTACGGCGTTTACGCCGATAAAAATGTCCTGCGACCCGATAACCTCAGCCCAGGCAAGCGTCAGCGACAAAAACACAAGATTCCTTGCAGGCACATAGGTCACAGGAATGCCCTCACCGATACCCGACTTCGGCACTTCAATATCGTCCGTAAGGGCGGAACCTCCGAATACCCTCAGATCCAGCGGCAAAATCACGTGACGAGCGGCATGGACGGCAGCCGCGACATCAACAGCGGCTGCGAGCTCCCGCCGGTGACGCTGATTATAGTCGATGGTGAGAGCATTCACGCGGTAACCGGCAGCCCGCGCCAGTCCGGCAACGACCATCGAGTCAAGCCCGCCAGAGAGCAGGACCACCGCCTCCTTCGCCGAGATCGGATCAATCGACATGAGGCGGCGCTAGTCGCCCGGGCGCAAACGCGCAAGCACTTCGCCTCACCCTGTGGGGCGCGAGCATTCTCCAACCCAACGCGCCTCAGCCGAGAACTCGTAAGGAAAGCCATCAGCGACACCCTGAGTCTCCAACTGAACAAGCTGTGGCGTTTCCATCCGCAGCTGCGTTCTCCCGAAACCGCTTCCCTTGCAGGTATATTGCACAATTATAGAGCTTTTGTTCTGCTCAAGAGTGATGCGATCGCAGGCTCTCCCGGGGTGCTTCAGCTGAATGAACGCCGCGCGGTCCGTGATGCAGAGCCGCTGGGAGCCTGTGCCGCCCCTCTGCCGCAACTCCCAAACCCCCTGCTTGAGACTGGTGAGCACGCTCGCCACTTCGACGCCATATGTCGGACCTGCTGCAGCCCACCAAGCTCCGAAGAAAGCGGCTGTAGCCAGTAAGATTCCAGAGCGCGTCAGCATATATCGCAGCCCCCTGCACTGCTCATGCAAATTCCGATATAGTGCAGTAGCGGGCAAGGTCCACGCATGAATGAAGCGTGCGAGGGCGATTACACGTCGATCCTGAATATTCTTGAGCAGAACGCACAATCAACGGCGATAGCGCCATCGGTATCGCGCATATCGGCACGCTCCTTTTCCGGGAATCGCTCCAGAATCGATCGATAGTAGTCCGCGGAACACCTGCAACCGCGGACCAATGCGGGGCCAGGCAGAACCTTGACCTCCTGCTCTTCGTGGAACAGGCGCCAAACGAGCGCTTCCATGGTCAAGGTGGGATCGACTAACTCGTCATGGCGAATGGAGCCGCCGATCACCGCCACATGTTGCCAGTTCGGATCGTCCATTCGCAGATGGAGCCGTTCCCCGCCCTCCTCGCCTTCCGGCAAGTGCTGAACGAGAATGCCCGCAGCCTGACAGTTCCCCGGACTTGACCGGACAGCTACTCGGATCAGGGTGGGAATCTGCTCCGACTGGAAGAAATAGCCTTCACAAGCGGAAGCAAGCGAGGGGCCTTCAAGCGGCACGATTCCCTGATAGCGCTGCCCCGTCTCCCCAAGATCGAACGTAATCGCCAGATAGGCGTCTCCAAACAATGCTGCGAGATCGGCGTTGTTACCCAACCTGGCAGCAACCTCCGCATCGTGCCGGATGTATCCGCGCAATTCTCCCTGAAGATAGTCGCAAACTAGCAGGTCGACGATACCGCTGGACGACTGGACCTGAAGTGTAAGCTGGCTTTCCTTCGTCTTCAACAAGGAGCCCAGGAGCGCGGTAAGCACCAGCGCCTCGGCGAGGACGTGACGTATTGCCGGGGGATAGTCGTGAGCCTGCAAGATCGTGTCGAGCACAGGACCGAGCCGGACAACCCGGCCACGCACATCCCTGTCCGACACCGTGAAGCCGAGGACACAGTCAAACCGGACTTCCTCGACGTCCTGCTCGGCCATCACAGTTGGCCAAATACCCAGCGCAGCACGCTCTTCTGCGCATGAATGCGGTTCTCGGCCTCATCCCAGACCAGCGATGCCGCGCTGTCAATCACAGCGTCCGTCACTTCCTCCCCGCGATGAGCCGGAAGACAGTGCAAAAACACTGCACTATCCGCAGCCTCATGCATGAGCGCCTCGTTGACTTGGTAGGGAGCCATGGCGGCCAGCTTGGCCTCGGCATGGGCCTGACCCATCGATATCCAAGTGTCGGTGACGACCACATCCGCACCGCTCACCGCCTCCCGCGCATCGCGATGAACGCTGATGCCTGCACCCCGCTCCCTCGCCACACGCACATAGTCCGGATCGCAGTCGTAACCGTCAGGCACACCCAGGCGGACATTGAACTTCATCAGCCCCGCTGCCTCGACGATCGAATTGAGAACATTGTTACCGTCGCCGAGCCATGCGACTTCCAGCCCCGGCAGGCTCTTGCCCTGCTCGATCACGGTCAACAGATCGGCCATGATCTGGCATGGATGCGAGCGATCGGTAAGCCCATTGATCACCGGAACCGTGGCATGAGCGGCCAGTTCCTCGATCTTGGCGTGATCGTCGGTCCGGATCATAATGGCGTCGACCATCCGGCTGAGCACGCGCGCGGTATCGGCGATGGTCTCGCCCCGGCCGAGCTGCATCCCTCCCGCTTCCATCACGATCACGCTCCCGCCGAGCTGGCGCATGGCCATGTCGAACGAGACGCGCGTACGTGTCGAGTTCTTCTCGAAGATCATCGCCAGCACGCGCCCGGCGAGCGGCGCGTCGGCGTCCGGCTGGCCCTTGGGCCAGGCACGCCGCGCCGCCTTGCGATCCAGCGCATCGTTCAGCATTGCCGCGACGGCGTCTCCGCCCGCGTCCGAGAGCTCGAGGAAGTGCCGCAGGCTCACGCCACCGCCTCCACCGCATAGCTGGCCGCGGCTGCGGACAGCTTTTCCATGAACTCGTCGATGTGGCTCTCATCGACCACCAGCGGCGGTACAACTCGCAGGGTGTTGTCGCCTGACGAGACGGTCAGGAGCTGGTGATTGTCGCGCAGGTGAGCGACGAAGCCGCGAGGCTCGACCTTGAGCTTTATCCCGAGCATCAGCCCCCGCCCGCGCACCAGCTCGAACACGCCCGGGTAATTGCCGATGAACTGCTCGAGCCGCGACCGCAGGCGATCACCCATCGCATTGACGTGGGCGAGGAATTCATCGTTCGCCACCGCGTCGAGGACGGCCTCGCCTGCTGCCATGGCCAGCGGATTGCCGCCATAAGTCGAGCCATGGGTGCCGGGCACCATCCCCCGAGCGGCTTTCTCGGTAGCCAGACAGGCGCCCAGCGGGAAGCCGCCGCCCAGCCCCTTGGCCGAGGCGAGCACGTCCGGCATGACGCCATAGAGCTCGTGAGCATAAAAGGCGCCGGTTCGGCAGACGCCGGTCTGCACCTCATCGAGCACCAGCAGCAGGTCATGCTCGTCACTCAGCTGACGCAGCCCGCTCATGAACTCCTGGCTCGCGGGCCGAATCCCCCCTTCGCCCTGCACCGGCTCGACCAGGAACCCGGCCGTGTTCGGACCCACCGCCGCCTTTGCCGCCTCCAGGTCATCGAACGGGACGTACTTGAACCCGGGCAGCAGCGGCAGGAAGCCGTGGTGCATCTTCTCCTGGTTCGAGGCGCTGATCGTGCCGAGCGTCCGACCGTGGAAGGCATTGTTGAAGGTGATCAGCTCGAACTTGTGATCGTTGCCGACATAGCTGTGATAGGCCCGCGCGGTCTTGATCGCGCACTCCACCGCCTCGGCGCCCGAATTGGTGAAGAACACCGTATCGGCGAAGGTCAGGTCGACCAGCCGCTGGGCCAGCCGCTCGCCCTGCGGGCTGCCATAGAGGTTGGAGACGTGCATCAGCGTCTCGGCCTGGCGCTGGATCGCGCCGATCAGCCCTGCGTGCGAATGGCCCAGGATGTTGACCGCGATCCCCGCCGCAAAGTCGAGGTAGCGACGCCCGTCCTCACCGATCAGGTGGCAATGATCGCCACGCACCGGGCGGAAGCCGCACCGGGGGTAGACGGGCATGAGCGGGGTGATGGTCATCGCACTGGTCCTTGAATTGGTTGGGGATACCCGCGCCCGCCATGATATCAGGCGGGCCACGACGCACCGCAAACGACAAATGGCGACCCACGGGGGGCCGCCACTTGCGCGCTATGTCCTGGCTTGCCTTGCGGTCAAATGCCCGAAAGGCCAGCCGGCTGGTTCAACCCTGAAGCGGCGTGAGGTTGACCGCCGAGTACTTTCCTCGTCGATCGACCTCGATGTCGAACTCCAGCCGGTCGCCTTCGTTGAGGCCCCGCAGGCCCGAACGCTCGACCGCCGAGATGTGCACGAAGGCATCCGGCTGGCCGTCGTCGCGGGTGATGAAGCCGAAGCCCTTCATCGAGTTGAAGAACTTGACCGTTCCGCTGGCCTTCTCGCCGGTCAGCTGGCGCTGAGGCGCAGCCTCGCGCTTCTCGACCGGGATCACGTCGCCGACGACCACGAGGTCGCTCGCCGAGATTTTGCCGCCGCGGTCCACCAAGGTGAACTCCAGGCCTTGGCCTTCCGCCAGACCTTCTAGGCCGGCACGCTCCACCGAGCTGATGTGGACGAACACGTCCTCGCCGCCGTCTTCGCGCTGGATGAAGCCGAAGCCCTTCTGCGAATTGAAGAACTTGACGACGCCCTTGCCCTGGCCAACGACCTGGGCGGGCATGCGGTCACCACCGCCGCCGCCGCGCGGGCCGCCGAAGCCGCCGCCACCGCCGCCGAAGCCGC
>DASTGC010000244.1:0-3807 GCA_035719485.1 Novosphingobium sp. | reverse complement strand
GAGGGTGCCTTCCGCCTCGGCGAGGAAAGCGAGGCCCGAAGCATGGCGCAGTTCGGCCCCGGCGCGCAGGCGCAGGGTGACCGCATCGGCATCGACCGTGGGCGTATCGACATGTTCCCAGCGCAGGCGGCCGTCGATGATCGGGTCGAGGGTGAGCCCGTCTCCGACTTTTACCGGATCGCCGGTTGCAGCGAGCGCAGGTTGAGCGAAGGCGAGCGCGGCCAGTGCCGCGGTGATCTTGAGCAGCGATTTCATGGGTTTCCTCCGGTGAACCGTTGTTGGTCCTTTCCGGCATCCTCTTGCGCCCCTGGTGGGTGTCGCCCCTGATCAGGTCCGGGACGACACGCCGGTTTCAGATCCGGGCGATGGTCAGCGCCGCGCCCCATGTGGTGCGCCAGCGCGCCTTGACCATGGTCAGGCCGACGAGGGCGATCACCGCGAGACCCGCGAAGATCATGAAGCCGGGCGCTGCCGAGCCGGTGGCCTTCTTGATCGCGCCGAGCGAGCTTGCGAGGTAGAACCCGCCGATGCCGCCGCCGAAGCCGACGAGGCCGGTCATCACGCCGATTTCCTTGCGGAACCGCTGCGGCACGAGCTGGAACACCGCGCCGTTGCCAAGGCCGAGCGTGCCGAGGGTGAGGATGAACAGCACGACCATGAGCGGCAGGGCCGGGGTGATCCTGGCGATCACAGCGAGGAGAACGGCGGCGACACTGTAGACCAGGGTCAGGGTCCTGATCCCGCCGAACCGGTCAGCCAGCGCCCCGCCCATCGGTCGGAGCAGCGAGCCCATGAACACGGCGGCGGCGGTGCAGTACCCCGCGATCACGGGGGTCACCGAGAAGGTATCGGCATAGTAGGTCGGCAGCGAGTTCGACAGGCCGACGAAGCCGCCGAAGGTGACGAAGTAGAACAGCATGAACCACCAGGCATCCTGCTCCTTGAGGATCGCGGCATAGGCCGAGAGCGGCTTGGGCGCTGGCTGGTCGGGGCTGTCCTTGGCGGCGACGAGGTAATAGGCGAAGACCGCGATGAGCGGGATCAGGGCGAGACCGAAGACATTGGTCCAGCCGTAGGCCTTGGCCAGCAAGGCGGCAAAGAGCGCGGCGAAGACCGTGCCTGAATTGCCCATGCCGGCAATGCCCATGGCCTTGCCCTGGTGCTCGGCCGGGTACCACCGGCTGGCCAGCGGCAGCGAGACGGCGAAGCTTGCCCCGGCAAAGCCGAGGATGACGCCGAGGGCGAGGGTGCCTTCGTAGGTGGAAATGCCGAACCACCAGGCGACGAAGAGCCCGGCGATGACCACCAGCTGGTTGAGCGTGCCGGTGAGCTTCTGGCCGATCCGGTCGACCAGCAGGCCGTTGATCACGCGGATCACCGCGCCGGCGAGGGTGGGAATAGCCACCATCATGCCCTTCTGGGCGGGATCGAGCCCGAGTTCCTTGGAGATGATCGGCGCGAGCGGCCCGAGCAGGACCCAGACCATGAACGACACGTCGAAATAGAGGAACGCGGCAAGCAGGGTCGGGCGGTGGCCCGATTGCCAGAACGGCTTTCCGGTGGGGATTCTCGATGAATCGGCAGGCATGGCGAGTGTTGCCATTGTTAAGCCCTCCTTGGGGTTGACGGAATGGTCTGGGATTTGATCCTCACGCGGGCGGGCGACGTGCCCGTGCACGTGAGGGACGGAAGCAAAGAATGCGGTACAGTGGCCAACTCGTGGCGGCGGCGGGCTTCGCGAGCCTCACCGGGCCGCGGGCCGAGAACCAGGACTTTGGCGGCGTGCACCTCGGCACGGCGCTGGAGCGGGTACGCCACGGGATCCTGGCAGCCGTGGCCGATGGCGTATCGGGCGGGAGGGCCGGGCGCGAGGCGGCGGAACTGGCCGTTCGCGCGCTGGTGGAGGGGTTCTATTCCGTGCCCGACACGGTTGGGCCGGCGCGGGCGATGCAGGCGCCGCTCGCCGCCTACAACCGCTGGCTCCATGCCCAGGGCCGGGGCGAGGCCATGGCCAATTCGGCCACCACCTTCACGGCCCTCGCCTTGCGCGGGCGGCGGGCCCACCTGGTCCACGTGGGTGACAGCCGGGCCTGGCGCTATGCGGGCGGGCGGCTGACCTGCCTCACCACCGACCATGTCCGGCCCGAGCCCGATCTCAGCCACGTGCTGATCCGGGCGATCGGGATCGAGCCGGAGCTGCGGCTCGACCATGCCGATCTGGAACTGGCCGAGCATGACAGGCTGGTGCTGACCACCGACGGCGTCCACGGTATGCTCTCGCCAGCGCGCATTGCGGCGATCCTGGCCGAGAACGCCAGCGCGGAGGCAACGGCCGAGCGGCTGGCGGAGGCGGCGCTGGCGGCGGGCGGCAAGGACAATGCGACCGCAGTGGTGCTCGACGTGGTGCGTCTGCCCGCGCCCGATCATGACGGGATTCTGGCGGGGCTCTCGGCCCTGCCGTTCGTTGCGCCGCCGGCGCCGGGGCAGTCGATCGACGGATTCCGAGTGGAGCGGGTGCTGTCGACCGGGCGTCATGCCGTCCTGCTGGTGGCGAGCGACAGCGAGGACGGGGCGCGGGTGGTGCTGAAGTTCCCGCGCGACGAGGTCCTGTCCGAGCGCGCGCTGCGGCTTGCGTTCGCCCGTGAGATCATGCTGGGGCAGCGGGTGACGAGCCCCTTCGTCCTTGCCGCCCACCCGGTCCGGCCGGAGCGGCAGACGGCGCTCTACGGGGTTCAGCCCTACCTCGAGGGCGAGACCATGGCCGAGCGCATGGCGCGGGGCCTGTCGGGGCTGAAGCCGGGAATCGATGCGGCTGTGGGGCTGACCCGCGCCGTGGCGGCGCTGCACCGGCTGGAAGTGGTCCACCGCGACATCAAGCCGGACAATGTGATGCTGCTCGCTGCCAAGGATGGTGAGGGCGGCGGTCTCAAGCTGATCGACCTCGGCGTGGCGCGGCTGCCGCGGGTCGAGGATTTCCGGCCCGACGAGATCCCCGGCACGCCGGGCTACATGGCGCCCGAGCAGTTCGCCGGGAACGCCGGGGATGCGCTGACCGACCAGTTCGCGCTGGGGGTGACGCTCTATCGCTGGTTCACCGGCAAGTGGCCCTACGGCGAGCAGGAGGCATTCCAGCGTCCGCGCTTCGGCCGCGCCGTGGCGCCTTCTGCGCATCGGCCGGAGATCCCCTCGTGGCTGGACGACGCGATCCTCACCGCGATCCAGCCCGACCCGGCGGCGCGGTTCGGCGACGTGATCGAACTGCTGCGCGCGCTGGAGGGCGGCGGGGCGCGGGAAGTCGGCCCCCGGCGCAAGCTGCCGCTCGCCGCGCGCAATCCCGAGCGGTTCTGGCAGGTGACGAGCGCGCTGCTGCTGGCGGCGCTGGTCGCCTCGCTGCTCCTGCGCTGAACACCGGAAAACCACTGTCCGAACCCTTCGTTCTTCGCGCACGCAAAAAAGCCGCCTCGAACGATCCGGGTGGATCGATTCGGGCGGCGCCATTGCCACGCGATGGTTGGTTTTCGGGTCTGCTTGGCATACTCCAACTTTGGAGCACGCATCCCCGACTCGCGCGATGCTATGGTATTAGCGGGCAGTCAGGCAAGAATTATTTTGCAGCGCACCATTTCACGGAAGGCTGGCCAGATAGCCGGGCATGTCGTGCGGGTCGAAGACCGTGCCGTCGAAGAACCGGTTGCTCTCCAGCGTGATCGTGCCTTGCTGGGTGCCGACGGTGGTGAGCCCGGTGAGACTGCCTTCAACCTTGGAACTTGCGCCCGGCAGGGGCTCGCCCGTGCCGAGCAGGGCGGC
>DASTGC010000243.1:0-3426 GCA_035719485.1 Novosphingobium sp. | reverse complement strand
CAAGGTCGATTGTCCGGTCCTCAACGCCGGCGATGGCCAGCACGAACATCCGACCCAGGGCCTGCTCGATGCACTCACCATCCGCCGCGCCCTGCGCGACCGCGGCATTGCCGAAATCAACGGGCTCAAGGTCGTCATCTGCGGCGATATCCTGCACAGCCGCGTCGCCCGCTCGAACATCCACGCGCTCACCACCCTCGGCGCCGAAGTGCGCGTCTGCGCCCCGCCGGCGCTGATGCCCGCCGAGATCGCGCAGCTGAAGGTAACCCCCTTCCACGATTTCGACGCGGCGCTGGAAGGCGCCGATGTCGTCATGATGTTGCGCCTCCAGCTGGAGCGGATGCAAGGCCAGTTCGTCCCCTCGCCCCGCGAATATCGCCATCTCTACGGGCTGACCCTCGACCGCCTCGGCCGGGCCGCGCCGCATGCGGTGGTCATGCACCCTGGCCCGATGAACCGCGGCATCGAGATCGACAGCAACGTCGCCGATCACCCCGAGCGCTCGCTGATCACCACCCAGGTCGAAATGGGCGTCGCCATGCGCATGGCCTGCCTCGACGTGCTGACCCGCCGCGCGCGCGGGCTGGAGGGCTGGGCATGATCTCGGCGCCGCTGACCATCGTCAACGCCCGTCTGGTGCTGCCCGGTTGCAATCCCGTTGCAGGGGCCTTGCGCACCGAGGGTGACCGGATCGTCTCCGTGGGAGCCGACGTCACCGCACAGCCAAGCGACCGCGTCCATGATGCGAAGGGCATGCTCGTCATGCCCGGGCTGGTGGACCTCGGCGTCTTCGCGGTCGACAAGCCCGCCTTCCATTTCGGCGGCATCACCCGCGCCGCGCTGATGCCGGACCAGGCCCCGCCGCTGGATCATCCCGCCCGCGTGCGGTTCGCCGCCCAATCGGGCAAGCCCGGCCTCTGGGTCCATCCCCTGGCCGCGGCCACGCGCGGTCTCGAAGGCACCGAAATCGCCGAGATCGCCCTGATGCGCGAGGCCGGGGCCCGGGCGGTGAGCACCGGGCGCGAATGGATCGCGGATTCCGGCACCATGCTGCGGCTGCTGCGCTATTGCGCGATGCTCGATATGGTCGTCGTCAGCCACGCCGAGGACAGTGGGCTGGCCGGGTCCGCAGTGGCCACAGCCGGCGAGATGGCCACCCGGCTCGGCCTGCCGAGCGCACCGGCCGAGGCCGAGGCGCTGGCCGTTGCCCGCGACATCGCCCTGGCCGAGATGGCCGGCGCCCGCCTCCATCTGCGCCAGGTGACCACCGCGGCCGGCCTCGACCTCGTCCGTGCCGCCAAGCGCCGCGGCGTTGCGGTCACCACCGGGATCACCCCGGCCCATTTCATGCTCTCCGATACCGCGCTGGGCGATTTCCGCACGTTCCTGCGTCTCTCCCCGCCCCTGCGGAGCGAGACTGACCGCAAGGCAGTGATCGCGGCCATCGCCGACGGGACGATCGACGTCATCGCCTCCGGCCACGATCCGCGCGGCCCGGAAGACAAGCGCCTGCCCTTCGCCGATGCCGAACCCGGCATGGCCGGAGCCGAAACCCTGTTGCCGACAACCCTCTCGCTCGTGCGCGACGGGGTGATCGACCTGCCCCGCATGATCGCCCTGCTGGCCGGTACGCCCGCAGAGCTTCTGGGCGTCAGGGCCGGCCGGCTGGAACCCGGCTACGAAGCCGATATCGCCGTCGTCGATGCGGATCGTCCGTGGATCGTCAACTCGGACAAGATGGCGGCGAGCGCAGGCAACACCCCGTTCGACCGGCAAGGCGTCCAGGGCCGCTGCGTTGCCCTTTTCAAGGGTGCCGCCCAGGTCGTCTGACGCGCCGCTCGCCGGTCGTAGGCGGCAACCGGCGCGTCTTCCCGAGACCCGCGGCTACCAGCGACGCCAGTCGCCGTGCGCCTCGTTCTCCAGCCATGCCTGGATGCGATCGAACTGCCGCGCCAGGCCCCATATCGCGTGGCGGTCGCCCTCCGCACATTCGTCGCGTGAGCGATCCTCCAACCGGTCGATGGCATCATGGATGCGGTCGGCCCTGCCGGGATCGATCTCGCCCTCCTGCTCCTCGTGCCGCAGCCGGCTTTCGAGCCCACGTGCGCGCTGCCCCGAACAGACCGCGCGCTCGGCCCAACCACCGCCGCCGCCACCATAGTATTGCGGCTGCGAGCCGGCCCAGACCCCCCAGCCCTGTGCCTGCGCGCTCGTTGCTGCCGTCAGCGCCGCGGCTGCGAATGCCACTGCTCCGATCACCTTGTGCATGCCTGTCTCCATCTCTTCCCGGATTGAAGGAGATGCGAGCTTACCGGGCTGCGCTTGCAGAGCGGCTGAATGAACCGGTTGGCAAAGGTTCAGCTTCAGGGGCCTCATGTCAGAAACCCCGCCGGCGGTCCGGCGGGGTTTCTGGGTATATTCAGGCTGGCTGGATCAGCGCCTGCAGGCTGGTCTGAAGCTTAGCGGCGCGCGCGCTGGAACGCTCCAGCCTGCTGCATCGGACCGGCCGGCATCGGCATGGCGCGAGCCGGCAGGGCATAGGCAAAGCAGGCCGAGCCGTGGGCCCGGAGATTGCCACACAGGCCATTGGCGGCAAAGCGGTCGGCAAGGCCGCCAGCCGCGACGCGCCACAGCTGCCGGCCTTTGATCACCGCCGGAACGATCACCGGACGGTAGGCAGCAAGCGAAGGATTCTGGTGGGTGTAAATGGCCCAGGCGCGGCGGGCATTCCGCTCGTTGCTAAAGGCGCCAAGCTGAACCACATGGGTGCCCCCGGCCACCGGACGCGCCATGGCCGCGGCAATCGCATGAACCCGCTTGGCCGGCACGACCGCAGCGGCGGGCTGGAACTTGTGCATCTGGAACTCGCGACCACCGAACGCCTGGACCAGCGAGGCCAGCGCGGGCGCGTGCCGGGTCGCCACGACCGGAGCATGCGGCGCGTCGGCTATGGCCGGAGCAGATTGAACGGCAAGGTTGGTCTCAACCGTCGGAGCGGACGCCGCTGCCACAGCGGCGGGCAGTTCTGCCTCGGGCGCCACGGCCATTTCGGCCTTCTGCGGCGCCGCGGGCCCGGTGTGCAGGGCGAGCGCGGCCGGTTGACCGGCATCGCGGCGCACCGGCGCGCCAAGCAGGCCGGCGACGCGGTCGCGGCTGCGGTCGGGCAGCGCCGAAAGCGCCCAGATCGCCATGCGGCGGTCGAGCTGGTCGGCGGGGACGTCCTGTGCGGCCATGACCTTGGCCTCGGCCCAGCGCCCGTCGAGGGCATAGGCATAGGCGAGGTTCTGCCGCAGCTTGGGGGTGTTCTCGCCGCCGCGCACGGCGTCGGCAAGGATCGCCACCCCCCGCGAGCTTTCCCCGGCGAGGGCGAGGGCGAGGCCGAGGTCACCGGCGGGAATGTCGCTGCGGTGCGCGTCGAGCACGGCC
>DASTGC010000242.1:0-2748 GCA_035719485.1 Novosphingobium sp. | reverse complement strand
CGGTGCCGGCGGAATGCCGGCAAGGTCGAAATTGCCCAGGAGCTTGTTGTTCGCAGCGAGCTCGCGCTCACCCTGGAACACCCGGATCGTCACCGCCTGCTGGTTGTCCTCGGCGGTCGAGTAGATCTGGCTCTTCTTGGTCGGGATCGTGGTGTTGCGGTCGATCATCTTGGTCATGATTCCGCCCAGCGTCTCGATCCCCAGCGACAGCGGGGTGACGTCGAGCAGCAGCACGTCCTTGACATCGCCCTGCAGCACGCCGGCCTGGATCGCCGCGCCCATGGCGACGACTTCGTCCGGGTTGACGCCGGTGTGGGGCTCCTTGCCGAAGAACTCCTTCACCGCCTCGCGCACCTTGGGCATACGGGTCATGCCGCCGACCAGCACCACGTCGTCGATGTCCGAAGCCTTCAGCCCGGCATCGGCCAGCGCCTTGCGGCACGGTTCCATGGTCCGCGCGATCAGGTCGGCCACCAGCTTTTCCAGATCGGCGCGGGTCACCGTCTCCACCAGGTGGAGCGGGGTGGTGGCGCCGCCTTCCATGCGGGCGGTGATGAACGGCAGGTTGATCTCGGTGGTCTGCGCGCTCGACAGCTCGATCTTGGCCTTTTCGGCGGCTTCCTTGAGCCGCTGCAGGGCCAGCTTGTCGGTCCGCAGGTCAAGCCCTTCCTTCTTCTTGAACTGGTCGGCCAGGTATTCGACCAGCTTGGAGTCGAAGTCCTCACCGCCCAGGAAGGTGTCGCCGTTGGTTGACTTCACCTCGAACACGCCGTCGCCGATCTCGAGGATCGAGACGTCGAAGGTGCCGCCGCCAAGGTCGTAGACCGCGATGGTCTTGCCGTCATTCTTCTCGAGGCCATAGGCGAGCGCGGCCGCAGTCGGCTCGTTGATGATGCGCAGCACTTCGAGGCCCGCGATCTGCCCGGCGTCCTTGGTTGCCTGGCGCTGGGCATCGTTGAAGTAGGCTGGGACCGTGATAACAGCCTGCGTCACCGTCTCGCCGAGGTACGATTCGGCGGTTTCCTTCATCTTCTGAAGCGTGAAGGCGGAAATCTGGCTCGGGCTGTAGTCCTGCCCGCCGGCCTGGACCCAGGCATCGCCGTTCTTGCCCTTGACGATGTGGTAAGGGACAAGTTCGGTGTCCTTCTGGGTCACCGGGTCGTCGAAGCGGCGGCCGATCAGGCGCTTCACCGCGAAGATCGTGTTGTCGCCGTTCGTAACCGCCTGGCGCTTCGCCGGCTGGCCGATCAGGCGTTCGCCGTCCTTGGTGAAGGCGACGATCGAAGGCGTGGTGCGCGCCCCTTCCGAATTCTCGATGACCTTGGGCTTGCCGCCGTCCATCACCGCAACGCAGCTGTTGGTGGTGCCAAGGTCGATACCGATGACTTTACCCATTATAACCCCATTCCTCAGGTCAGAAGTTGACACCGCGCGTTGGCTCCCCGGAACGGGCAAGACCCCTCGGCGGCTCTGTGACTGGCGGCGATATAGGTGCGGTTTTGCTTGGCACAAGGGTGGGCCGCCACTAGTTCCGCTTCACAGAATTCATGCGCTTTCAACCTGTCCGGAAAGGCTCACCAATGAACCGGTTTTCGCGGCTTCTTGCCCTGTCCACGCTCGCCATGCTCGGGGCCTGCGGCAAGAACAGCCCCGATGTCGCACAGACCGAGACGGCCACCGCCGCGCCGGAAACCAAGCCCGGCCTCGCCCTCTCCGGCGGCAAGCTGGTCCTGCCCGCCGTCAAGGGCAACCCGGCTGCCGCTTATTTCACCCTGGCCAACGGTTCGGGGAAGCCGGTTTCCATTGCCGCGATCGAAGTGGCCGGTGCGGGCATGGCGATGATGCATGAGACGAAGCAAGTCGCCGGGCATTCCGAAATGGTCATGCTCGACAATCCGACGATCGCCCCGGGCGCGTCCCTGGTCTTCGCCCGCGGCGGCAAGCACGTCATGGTGATGGACCCGCCCGCCGACCTGAAACCGGGCGAGACGGTTGAACTGACCCTCACCTTCTCAGACGGGGACAAGCTTTCCGCTCCGCTGGGGATTGTGGGCCCGGCCGGCGAGTGACCAGCGTGGCGCCCGGCGGAGAGCGCTCGCTCACCCCGGGCGAGATCGCACTGGTGGCCGAGGTCTTCGGTCAGGCGGTGAATCCAGCCCCGGTCCGCATCCGCCGGCGCCGGTGGTTCCCGTTCCAGCCGCGCGAGACCGTCATGGCTCCCTGCGGGCACATCCACTTCCATCCGCTGGGAAGCCGCTACCGGGATGACTTTTCGGCAGAAGGTCCCGGATTACGAGGCCTGTTCGTTCACGAGATGGTTCACGTGTGGCAAGCCCAGACCCGTGGCCGCCTGTGGCTCCCCCTGATGCGCCACCCGTTCTGCCGGTATGACTACGAGGCAAAGGATGGACGGCGGCTCACCCACTATGGGATCGAGCAGCAAGCGGAGATCGTCCGGCACGCATATCATGCCCGGCTCGGCGAACCCATACCCGGGTTACCTGCCCCCGAGTGGCTCGCCGAGCGCCTGGGAGAAGTTCAGCAACGAACCTCGTATTGCGTGCCATTCCGGTTGACCCGATAGCACCGCCCGTCCTTCTTGATCAGCGAACCCGCCGCCGCGCCCACTGCCGCGCCGACCACCGCGCCGGTGCCGCCGCCGACCAGCGCGCCGCCGACGCCGCCAAGCGCCGCGCCTTCAACCCCGTAATTGCTGGCGCAGCCGCCAAGAGCCAGCGCACCGGCAGC
>DASTGC010000241.1:0-3590 GCA_035719485.1 Novosphingobium sp. | reverse complement strand
CTTCGAGGATGCAGGTGATCTGCCCGGAGAGCATGATGATATACTCGACCGTGTTGGTCGTGTGCATGCCCGCGTAATGGCCTTCGCCCTCGGTGGGCTTGTTCGACTTGGGGGGATATTCGAAAACGTAGAAGGCGGTTCCCTGCGGCGGGGCCGGCGATTCCAGGAAGGGGCGGTCAGCGGCGTCGGCATTTCCGGCGTTGCTGGCCGGCGTCTGGTCGGTCACCCACACCAGGGTTCCGGCGATAGCCGGCGTATCCACCTGGGTGGGCGGGGCGCCATCATGGATGAATGCCGAACGGCCGGCTTCGTTCAGCCCAGCCACCAGTCGTCTGATCTGCCTTGCCATCTTGTTTGCTCTCCCTCTGGGGCGGCACGCGCGCGTCCCGCAATTTCTGCTCTGGCGCTCAGTTGCGTGGCGCGGCGCCGATTGTCACGACAGCGAAGCGGACAGGGCCGTCACCGCGATTTTCGAAGGCGCGGTAGCAACCGCGGTTGATCATCACGTCGCCCGGCCGCAACGTGGCTTCGCCATCTTCCATGATCGCGGTCAGTTCGCCGGAGGTGACGACCATGTAGTCCGTGGTGTCGGAGATGTGCATGCCCGGATGGTCATGCGTGTCGCTGCCGTGGCCGCCCTTCATCAGGGCCTCGAACTGCTCTGGCGATGCGTGGGCCAGCGAGGGATATTCGAAGGTGAAGAAGCAGGTGCCGCGTGGCGGCGCGGTTTCTGCGGGGAAGGGGCAATCCGCGCGGTCTGCGCTGCCCGCGTTATCGGCCGGCGTATCGTCGGTCATCCAGATCAGGTAGCCCTCGATTCCGGCAACAGGCACTTCGGCGTGGGTCGGCGGGGCGCCATCGAACAGCACTGCGGACTTTCCAGCTGCGTTCAAGCCGGTGACGACTCTGCGCATGAGTGGTTCCCCTCGCATTCACGTGGGCAAATCGATGCCTCGTTCGGCCTTGCTGGCCGCCCGTCACGGGCTTGTCGCGGATCGGCTGACCCCACAAGCACCCTCTTCGGGGACAGGAGATAACCCGCCCCGGTGCCTGCCTGTGCTAGTGTGGTGCGAGGCCCGGAATCAGACAACGCCGGGATGCCGCCCGGCGTTGTCAACACGGTCCACCGATGCGACGGATTCGCGATCACGCCTCGGGCAGGCTGTCGGAGTAGACCCAGTGCATCATGCGGTGCAGCGGCAGGTTGCCGTCGTGGGGCAGGCCGCCGAACTGGCCGAGGTGGGCCGTGCCCAGATGCACGATCCGCTGCGCGCCAGCGCTGGACAGGGCGTCGCGCAGCTCGACAACCCGACGAGGAGGCCAGACGCCGACGGTCTGCGTCGCGATCGTCACATGGCCGACCGCATCCTTGAGGCTGGGCACGCGGACGACATTGACCACCTTGCCCGTGGGGTTGAAGGAAACCGGATCCTCCGAGCGGATGACCATGCCGCCGCCGTCCGGCTTGCCGAACACCCGGTAAACCGGCTCAAGCGTGCCGAGCATGCTGAGCTCGTCCCGGATCTCGGCCGGGGGAATCGGGCCATCCTCGCCCGCGCTGTAGCGGGTCTCGATCCGCATGGCCCGGGCCAGGCCCTCGCAATAGGCATCGACCTGGTCTTCACTGCCCTCGACAAACTGGAACCGGGCACAACTGCAGGCATCCTGGTTGAAGGCCACGATGTCCAGCGAGGCCCGCTCGGCGACGGCCGTGGGAGGCTCGGTGTCGAAGGCGTCGGCGCCGATCATCGAGATCGAAACCTTGGGGTCGAACGAGATGATCTCGAAGCCCGGTGCGGCATACTGCATGGCATGGCGCACCGCCGCATCGCCACCCCAGACGACCAGCTTGTCGTAGTACTGGGAGCGCATGATGTGGCCCTCGATGGCCGCGTCGCCTCCGCGCCAGTAGGCCGCCGAGAACGATCGGGTGACCGGGTGGTTGGGCCCGACGTCGGCCATGGTGCGGAGCAGGGCGGTGGCCGTGAACATGTCGTTGGAGGGCATCTTCAGCAGATGAACCCCCCGGCTGAGCGCGGCGCGGATCAGGGTGATCGGTGGCACGATCGGGGCATTGCCGGCCAGGATGTGAACCACCCGCGGCGGGAAGGCGCGAATATCGATCTGGCCCGCCGGCAGCGTGCGCCGCTGCCATCCGTCGGCTTGGGCGATCGGCCCGAGCGAGGCTTCCGCCTCGGCCTCGATCCCCTCGCGCGCAAACAGCGCCGGCAGGTCGCGGTAGCAGTTCTCGAGAATGCGTGCGCCCAGCGTCGAACACCGGACATTCGCCGCCGCCGCTTCCTGCAGGTACTCATTGCGATCGAAGTCGAGGGCGCGGCCGACCTCGACAAGGAAGTCGATCACCTCGGCGAGCGGCGTGTCGAAGGCAGGGCCGGGGACATGCCGGCGCCAGACGAGGGAATCGAGGTCGATCGGGGGCGTGACGACGATGTCGCCGGTCGCCCGCGATTGATGCTCGATCGCTGCCCCGAACTGCGCTTCCCCCTTGATCACATGGGGGACCAGCAGGCGGCCCTTTTCGTCGATGGGTTGCTGGAACATGGTGTCCTCCGGTCAGGCCGGGACGGCAGCAGGAAGCGAGCCGCGCACGTAGGAATCGATCGAACCCGCGCAGGTGAGCTTGTCCTCGCCCTCTTCCAGATCGGCATAGCGGGCGATCTTGTGGACCATGGTCGTGCGCACGTCATCGATGCCGCCACCGAATTCGACGATCACCTTGTCGCCCGAGATGATCCCGCCCCAGTGGGAATCCGCGGTGACATCGAAGAACGCCATGCGGCCTTCCACGGTGCCCTTGCCGTCGGCCGGGTTGATCAGCTTCTCGCCGGCCTTGTCGAGCACCAGTGGGATCAGCCACGGGGGGATGGAATAGGACTGCGTGCCCGGAACCTTGCCGCACAGCCCGTTGACTTCGCTCATCCCGTAGGTGTCGGCCATCCGATCCGGTGTAAACCCGAAGAACGAGATGATCTGCTGCTTGAAGTCTTCGGGCAGGGGCACGCCCTTGGTCCCGCCGCCGAAGCTGGCCATCGTATCGGGATGGAAGTCGCCGTCGCGAACGCCCCGAGCGCGCAGGCCCTCGGCGATCTGGTAGCCGGTGCCCCACATCAGGCCGGCGTAGATCGGGTTGTGCCGATGCTCGGCGATGAGGTCGAGCCAGGCGTCCCATTCGGCGGCGCGCTTCGCCTGCTTGGTGGCGACAGTGGCCTCGTAGGCCGCCATTTCGGCCGGACCGACCTTGCCTGCCGCGAGCAGCCGGCGCAGCTGCGCCGGGCGCATGGCGTCGAATGCGGTGATCGGATCGTCGCTGAGCCGGTAGAACTTGCTGCCGGTCGCCGAAAACGGCACGTAATAGCGATTGGCGAACTCGGCCATCTTGTGGGTAGCCTTGGCCGGCATCATCGTGAAGATGTCGAAGCGCGGTTCGGGGCGTACGCCGCCCAGAGCGAAGTTGGTGGCCGCGCCGCAGGCGGCGATGGCCAGGTCGCGTTCCGCGTCGGACTGGTTCATGAAGGAGGACTTGACCGAAGTGCCGCTCGACGCGAACACATAGTGCCCGGCGGCATGGG
>DASTGC010000240.1:0-11272 GCA_035719485.1 Novosphingobium sp. | reverse complement strand
TGTGGGAAGTGATGTGGATGGACCCGGCGGTCGCAAGCGGCGAGGCGCAGGTTTCAGAGGCCAGTGCCTGACCATATCAGGAGAGGTTCGGGGGATCGTCGGACGGGGCTGTAGGAGAATGAGGATGAGCTACGTTGACGGTTTCGTTATCCCCGTGCCGAGCTCCAACCGCGAAGCCTTCGTGGCCCATGCCCGGCAGTTCGACGAATTGCTGGTTGCCGAGGGCGCCCTGCGCGTGGTGGAATGCTGGGGTTCGGACGTGCCGCACGGCAAGGTGACCGATTTCTTCGGAGCGGTGAAAGCCGGCGACGGAGAGACGGTCTGCTTCAGCTGGATCGAATGGCCGGACAAGGCCACCCGAGACGCCGCCCACACGCGGATGCAGGCCCGGATGGAAAGCGGCGAGATGCCGAGCGGGATGCATGACATGCCGTTTGATGGCAAGCGCATGATCTTTGGCGGCTTCGAAGTGGTCGTCGACATTGGAGACACGGCATGAGCAATCCCTACGGCAGCTTCATCTGGTACGAGCTGATGACCAGCGATGCCCAGCAGGCGGCGGCGTTTTACAGCTCCGTGGTGGGCTGGTCATTCGCCCCGCCAGATGCCGACGCGCCGATCGAATACTGGCACATCGGCCGCAGCGACGGCGGCAGTCTGGGCGGGATGCTGCAATTGCCCGACAACATGCCGAGCACTGGCGCCACCCCGATGTGGCTGCCGTACCTGAGCGTGGCCGACGTCGACGAGGCGGTCACCGCGATCACCGACGATGGCGGACGAACCATCATGCCCAAGACGACGATCGACGTCGGTTCCTTTGCCCTGGTGACTGACCCGCAGGGCGCGCCGTTCTACGTGATGAGTGCGATCGCGCCGGCGGACAATCCGCATGCCGCGAGCGACGTCTTCTCGCCCACCGAGGCACAACATACCCGCTGGAACGAGCTGAGCACGTCCAACGAGGAACACGCCAAGGCCTTCTATGCCGCTCATTTCGGGTTCGAGTTCAACCAGGCGATGCCGATGGGCGACATGGGCGACTATTCGTTCATCGACCATCACGGCCAGGTCCTCGGCGCGGTAATGCGGCAGGGCGACCCACGCGAACGGCCGCACTGGCTGCCCTATTTCGGGGTGACCTCGATCACTGCCGCCAAGAGTGCGGTCGAGGCGAATGGCGGGGAGGTCATCGCCGGGCCACACCAGGTTCCGGGAGGCGATTGGGTGGTAATGGGCATTGATCCGCAGGGCGCCGCCTTCGGCCTCGTCGGCCCGCGCGTCCAGTAGGAGGGCCCGATATGGCCGAATACACCTTTTACACGAACCCCATGAGCCGCGGCCAGATCGCCCGATGGGCGCTGCACGAAGCCGGCGCCGATTATGAGCAAGTGCTGGTGGAGCTCGGTTCGAGGCCCCCTGCCCTCGTCGCCGCAAATCCGATGGGCAAGGTGCCGACGCTGGTTCACCACGCGCTCGACGGCGAGCGGGTCGTGACCGAGGCCGCGGCGATCTGCGCTTACCTTGCCGAGGAGCATCCCGGCGCCGAACTCACCCCGCAGGATGGCGAACGGGCGGACTATTACCGCTGGATGTTCTTTGCCGCAGGTCCGCTCGAGCAGGCAACCACGGCGCGCGCGATGGGCTTCGCGCCAACCGAGCCGCGCCAGCAGGGCATGGCCGGGTTCGGCTCCTACGAGCGGACCATCGACGCCTTCGAGACGCTGTTCGCAGACGGCCGGGCCTGGGTCTGCGGCGAGCGTTTCACCATGGCCGATGTCTATGTGGGAAGTCACGTCGACTGGGGGCTGAATTTCGGCTCGATCCCGCCGCGCGTGGGGTTCGTCGCTTATGTCGAGCGGATCCAGCAGCGAGCCGCCTACAAGGCCGCCAAGGCGATCGACAACGCGCTGATTGCGGAGATGAAGAAATGACGAGCCCGGAAAAGGTCCGCATCTGCCTTTGGTATGAAGGCACGGCGCGCGAGGCGGCGGAATTCTATGCAGCGACCTTCCCCGACAGCCTGGTGGAGTCGGTGCAAAAGGCCCCTTCCGATTATCCCGATGGGCATCGCGGCGATGAGCTGGTGGTGCTGTTCACCGTGCTGGGCATCCCGTGCTTTGGGCTGAACGGTGGGCCACATTTCAAGCATTCGGAAGCCTTCTCCTTTCAGGTCTACACCGACGACCAGTCCGAGACCGACCGCTACTGGAACGCGATCATCGGCAACGGCGGGCAGGAGAGCGCCTGTGGCTGGTGCAAGGACAAGTGGGGCATCTCGTGGCAGATCACCCCGCGCATCCTGACCGACGCGCTGGGAGATTCCGACCGGGAGGCGTCCAAGCGCGTGTTCGAGGCGATGATGACCATGCGCAAGATCGACATCGCCGCGATCGAAGCGGCACGGGCGGGCTGAAGCCATGGCCCGCCGGATCATTGGCGCAGCCTTCGTCTCGCTCGACGGGGTGATGCAGGCGCCGGGCGCCGCGGAGGAAGACCGCAGCGGCGGCTTCGCGCTGGGCGGCTGGCTGGCGCCGGTTGGCGACGAGTCGCTGGGCGGGCAGATCGACAGCCTGTTTGCCGGCGAGTTCGATCTGCTGCTGGGCCGGCGGACCTACGACATCTTTGCGGCGTACTGGCCGTTCATGCCGCTCACCGATCCGATCGCGGCGTCCTTTGCCCGGGCGCGCAAATATGTGGTCACGGGTTCGCGGGTGCCACTCGACTGGGCCGGTAGCGAGCTGCTGAGCGACATCGATGCCGTGGCGGCGGTTCGCGCCGGCGACGGGCCGGACCTGATCATCCAGGGCAGTTCCACCCTTTACCCCCAACTGCTCGAGCGCGGGCTGATCGACCGGCTGGTGGTGATGACTGCGCCGGTCCTGTTGGGGACGGGCAAGCGGCTGTGGGGCGATGGTACTCCGCCGGTGACGTTGAGGATGATCGAGCAGCGCAGCGGCGCGAAAGGCATGCGGATTGCGACCTATGAACCGGCAGGGCCGGTCGAAACCGCAGCAGCGGGGCCGGATCTGGTCACCGCGCCCGAATTGGCGCGGCGGGCGCGCGTGGCGGAAGGAACATGGTGATGCTGGCGCTCTACGGACATCCGTTCTCGTCCTACACGTGGAAGGCGCAGATTGCCTTTCATGCGGGGGGCGTGGATTACGACTTCCGCGAGGTGGGGCCGGAGCATCCCGACAACGGCGAGTTCCTCGTTTCGCACGGCGGGCCGTGGGGCAAGTTTCCGGTGCTGGTGGATGGCGACGAGGTGCTGTTCGAGGCAACGGTGATCGTCGAGCATATCGCCCTCCATCACGCTCCTGCCGCCGGGCTGATCCCGCGCGGTCCGGAAGCGGCGCTGGCGACGCGGATGCTCGACCGGGTATTCGACAACTATGTAATGACCCCGATGCAGGAGGTCGTGAACGAGCACCTGCGCAATGCCGAGGCACCGGACGCAGAGCGCTGCGCCGAGGCGCGCGGGCGGCTGGAGCGGTCCTATGCGTGGATTGAGAAGTGGCTGGCCGAGTGGAACCGGGACGGCCGGACCACGCTGGTGGAATGCGCGGCGGCCCCCTCGCTGTTCTATGCCCAATGGGTCCATCCCATCGGCGAGGCTTTTCCGCAACTGCGCGAATGGCGCGAGCAGCTCAACGGCCGGCCCGAGGTTGCGCGGTGCATCGCGGCGGCGCGCCCGTTCCGCGGGTTCTTCCCGCTGGGCGCGCCGCAGGAGGACTGAACCATGGCCGAACTCAATCACACCATCGTCTGGTCGAGCGACAAGGAAGCTTCGGCGCGGTTCGTGGCCGGTGTGCTGGGCTTGCCCGAGCCGGTGAAATTCGAACGCTTCGAAGTGGTGCAGCTGTCCAACGGGGTTTCCCTCGATTTTGCCAACCGCGATGGGCCGATCGCGCGGCAGCACTATGCTTTCCTCGTTTCCGACGCGGAGTTCGATGCGGGGTTCGCCTGGATCAAGGCGCGGGGGCTGGAGTTCTGGGCCGATCCGGCGCGCCAGATCGTGGGCGAGATCAACACCCGCGACGGCGGGCGGGGCTTCTATTT
This sequence comes from Novosphingobium sp., assembly GCA_035719485.1. GTDB lineage: Bacteria > Pseudomonadota > Alphaproteobacteria > Sphingomonadales > Sphingomonadaceae > Novosphingobium. The sequence continues at coordinate 7,210 of DASTGC010000240.1, read as the reverse complement.
CATGGGGATGGATGGGCACGTGCTCGAGCTGCTGACCCGTCCTTACGGCAGCGGGGAGGACGCGGCATGAACGAATTGATGGTGAGCCGGCACATCGCGGCCGCGCCGGAGGTCGTTTGGGACGCGATGGTCAACCGCATCGGCGAGTGGTTCTGCCCGGTGCCGTGGCGCGCGGAAGTGACCCATTGGGACCGGCGTCCGGGCGGGCGCAGCGACATGGTGATGCATGGCCCGAACGGCGAGGTGATGCCCCAGGAGGGCGTATTCCTCGCCTGGGAGGAAGGCTACCGATTCGCCTCGACCGATGCGATCAAGGGCGACCTGGAACCCGCGGGGCCGATGATGATCGGCATATGGGAGATCGAGCCGGACGGCGAAGGCACGCGCTATACCGCCCGGGCGCGGCACTGGAGCGAGGAGGCCATGCGCCGGCACGAGGAAATGGGCTTCACCGCCGGTTGGAGCGCCGCCGCGGACCAGCTGGCGGCGATTTGCGAGCGCGAGGCCGGAGCACTGGGGGATTAGCAGCCACTGCAATAAGTCCGTTCCTCCGAGCTTGTCGAGGGACTGGTTCGGGCAGAGCGAGAACCTGTGCCGCATCAGCCTCGCTAACGCTCGGCATAGTCCCTCGACTTCGCTCGGGAGGAACGGGATTGGGGCAAAAGGACGCAGCGCCTTATGCAAACAGCGCCGAGCCCTTGAGCAGATTGTAGGCCTCGACCACCGCCTGGAGCTTGGCTTCCATCGAGCGGTCGCCACCATTCCGGTCAGGATGATAACGCCGCACCAGTTGCGAATAGCGCGTGCGCAAGGCCTTGCGATCGGCATCGTGGCCGAGGCCGAGGGTTTCGAAGGCATGGCGTTCTTCGGGAGCCATCGGGCGGGCCTCGGGACCCACGGCCTGGCGAAAGGCACGGGCCCTTGCATGAATGGCGTCGAGAGGATCCTTGAAATCGGCCCAACGCGGAGCCTGGTCGACCCCGGCAGCAAAGCGGAAGGCACGGCTTTCCCCTTCCCAGCCCGCGGCAGGGTGCTGGGCGGCGATGATCTCGGCGGCGCTCATGCCCGCGAACCAGTCATACCCGGCGTTGAACTCGCGCACGTGATCTAGGCAGAACCAGCGATAGTCGCCGGGGCCATCGAAACCGGCCGGGCGATGGCCAGGGGCGCGGAATTCGCCTTCCTGGTGGCAGCCGGGCCTTTCGCAATTCCGCTGCCCCCCGCTAACGCGGCCATGGAACCTGTCGTGTCTCACACCGTGGCAAATGGGGAATAATCGGCTAGATGGGAAGGTATGACCGGACTGATTGCCTCAGAAATCGAACGCCTGCTCACGGCAGAGCTCGCCCCCACCCACCTCGCCATAATTAACGACAGCGCCAAGCACCGCGGACACGTCGGCGATGACGGCACGGGCGAGACCCACTTTACCGTGGAGATCGAAAGCGCCGTCTTCACTGGCGTCAACCGGCTTCAGCGCCAGCGAATGGTCAATGCCGCACTCGGCGATATTCCGGGGCAGCGGGTGCACGCCCTGGCGATCAAGGCCCGCGCGCCGGGGGAATGACCTCGCGGAGGAGCCCGGTCCGCCGAACGATTGGTCAGAGGCCGTGGCGGGTGAGAAAACCGATCAGGGAATCGGCGAAGACATCGTTCTCGTCGCCCACGATCATGTGCCGCGCCCCGGCTATGATTTCCACCTCCAGCTGCGGCAGCACCGCCTTGAGCGCGGCCACGCCATCGGCGGTGACGACCTCGCTCAGCTCGCACCAGGCGAGCAGCGCCGGGACTTTGACATTCCGGGCCGCCGCTTCGAGGTAAGCCGCGCCCACGTCGCGACCGAGGCCGTGGCTCGGGTCACGGTAGGACCCGTCCCAGTGCCAGTGCCAGCGGCCACTATCGTCCTGGCGCATGTTCCGGCGCAGGCGTTCACCGTCGCCTGGGGAAAAGGGTGCCCCCCTGCTCTCCGCCAAGTGCCGTGCAGCGCTATCGGGCGAATCGAATCCTTCCGGGCTGACCGTCATCGATTGGGCAACTTCGGCGACCGCTTCGCGATTGTTGCGTGGCACCGTATCGACCATGACCAGTGCCGAACAGACCTCCTCGCCATAGTTTCCGGCGGTGGCGAAGCACAGCTTGCCGCCGAGCGAATTGCCGACGAGCACCAACGGGCGGCCCACCGCGCGCGCGACGGCGGCGAGATCGGCCGACTGCCGCGGGTAGGAATAGTCCCCATCGGGTGCGCGGTCGCTTTCGCCGTGGCCGCGAAAATCCAGCGTGATGGCGCGATAGCCCTGCTCCGCCAGGCGCAAGGCCACCCGGCGCCAGCTATGCCTGGTTTGGCCGAGACCGCCGATCAGCAGCACCGGCGCCCCGCTGTCGGGGCCATAGAAGTCGGCAGCGAGCCTAATCCCGTCGCCGCCAGTGAACCAGTGCTTCATCTGCTATAGCCTCAACACGCGTTGCCGGGCGAACGACGCCCGCGATCGCCGCCTCCTTAGCGTGAGGAATGCGAAAGACCAGAGGCGGTCCCCCTGCCAATTCCTTGCCCTTTTTGCCAAGCCCCCCTAGAGGCGCGGCCATGCTGTCCGACAAGAAGCCTTTGACCTTTGCGGTGCCCAAGGGCCGCATCCTCGAGGAGGCGCTTCCGCTGATGGAGCGCGCCGGAGTGGTGCCCGATGGGGAATTTCACGACAGGAAGTCGCGCGCGCTCTCCTTTGGCTGCCAGAACAGCGACATCCGGATCATTCGCGTGCGCGCCTTCGACGTGGCGACCTTCGTCGCTCATGGTGCGGCGCAAGTGGGGATCGTGGGTTCGGATGTGGTCGAGGAATTCGCCTATGCCGACCTCTATGCGCCCGTAGATCTCGATATTGGCCATTGCCGTCTCTCCGTGGCCGAGCCTGCAGGGGAAACCCGTTGCATCGGCGGTGCAAGCCACCTGCGCGTGGCCAGCAAGTATCCGAACCTGACCCGCAAGCACTTCGAGAAGATGGGCGTGCAGGCAGAGGTGGTGAAGCTGAACGGTGCGATGGAACTGGCACCCGGGCTCGGGCTGGCCAGCCGCATCGTCGACCTGGTTTCCACCGGGCGGACGCTGAAGGACAATGGCCTCGTCGAGACGAGCGTGATCCTGCCGGTCTCGGCACGGCTCATTGTCAACCGCGCGGCGCTGAAGACTGACGAGCGCGTTGGCGAGCTGGTCGAGGCGTTCCGCAAGGCCGTCCAGCAGCTGAAGGCTGGCTGATGCTGCGACTCAACACGCGCGATGCGGGGTTCGAAAAGGCCTTTCGCCGGCTCGTGCGGGACCGGCGGGAGAGTGGCGAGGATGTGGCGCGCGATGTCGAGCTGATCCTCGCCGACGTGCGCAACCGGGGCGATGCCGCCCTGGCCGAGCTAACGGCGAAGTTCGACCGGTACGTGCTGGCGAGCAACGCCGATTGGCAGATTTCGGCTGATGCCTGTGCCGCGGCTTACGAGGCGCTTGACGGCGAACTGCGGACAGCGCTCGATCTCGCCGCCGAGCGCATCCGGACCTATCACGAGGCGCAGAGGCCTGAAGACCGCGACTATATCGACGACGCCGGCGTCCGGCTGGGGGCGGTCTGGCGGGCGGTCGATGCCGCGGGGCTCTATGTTCCGGGCGGGCGGGCGAGTTATCCCTCGTCACTGCTGATGAACGCACTGCCGGCCAAGGTGGCGGGCGTGGAGCGACTGGTGGTGGTGACGCCGACCCCAGGTGGCGAAGCCAACCCACTGGTGCTGGCCGCCGCGCACATTGCCGGCGTGGACGAGATCTGGCGCGTGGGCGGGGCCCATGCGGTGGGCGCCCTTGCTTATGGTACGGAGCGGATCCGACCGGTCGACGTGATCACCGGCCCTGGCAATGCCTGGGTGGCCGAGGCCAAGCGCCAACTTTATGGCGTGGTCGGCATCGACATGGTGGCGGGGCCGAGCGAGATCCTGGTGATCGCCGATGCGAAGAACAAACCCGAATGGATTGCGGCCGACCTGCTGAGCCAGGCGGAACACGACCCGGCGGCCCAGGCGATCCTGATCACCGACGACCCTGTGTTTGCCGACATGGTGGCCGACCAGGTTGGCGTGACCCTGTCGCTGCTGCGCACCGGCAAGACCGCGGGAGAAAGCTGGAATACGCATGGGGTGATCATCGAGGTGGCCAGCCTCGAAGAGGCCCCTGCCCTCGCCAACGCCCTGGCAGCCGAGCATGTCGAGATTGCCACCGACGATCCCGAGACGCTGTTCCGCCAGATCCGCCATGCGGGATCGGTCTTTCTCGGGCGGCACACGCCCGAGGCGATCGGCGATTACCTGGCGGGGCCCAACCACGTACTCCCAACCGGCCGCCGCGCGCGTTTTGCTTCCGGGCTCTCCGTGCTGGATTTCATGAAACGCACCAGCTTCATACAGATGGGCGAGGCGGCCATGGGCGCGATCGGGCCCGCAGCGGTGGCCCTCGCCGAGGCCGAGGGCCTGCCCGCCCACGCGCGCTCGGTTGCCGTGAGACTGGGCCAATGAAGACCGGATCGAAAGCCCGCGCTGCCGCCCGGCTCGCCGCAGTCCAAGCGCTTTACCAGTTCGAGATGGAAGGCACCCGCCTGCCGCAACTGCTCGACGAGTTTCACATGCACCGGCTCGGCGCCGAGATCGAGGACGACCTCTACGCCGAGGCCGACGTCCGCTTCTTCGACAACCTGGTGACGGGCACCATTGCCCGGCGCGAGGAGATCGACGGGATAGTCGCCGGCAAGCTCGCCAGCGGCTGGAAGCTCGACCGGCTCGACCGGACCATGCTGCAGATCCTGCGCGTCGGCGCCTACGAATTGCTGGCGCGGGCGGACGTGCCGACGCGGACGGCGATCACCGAATATGTCGACGTCGCCCACGCGTTCTTCGACGAGCGCGAGGCGAAGTTCGTCAACGGCGTGCTGGATTCAGTGGCGAAAGTGGTGCGGCAGGGATAGCTGCCCGCTTGCCGAATTCGTCACCCCGGGCTTGACCCGGTGCCCGGCTTTCTTGAAGCAAGGATCGTGCTGGCCGCCCGTAACTCGCCTCAAGGTCCGGGGCGACGGTAAGGCCTAGACACGCAAAATTGCGCTGGTGAGGCGACTACACATTTTCGCATGACCTCCGAACTTGCCTTCATTGCCGCCCTGCGTGCGCTCGCAACCGATCCGGCCGCGCGTCATCTCGAAGATGACTGCGCGGTGCTGGAGATCGGGGGCGAGGCGCTGGTGTTGACACATGACGCCATGGTTGAGGGCGTGCATTTCCCGCCCAATGCCGATCCGGCGGACGTGGCGTGGAAGCTGGTGGCGACCAACATCTCAGACCTGGCGGCGAAGGGAGCGGAGCCAGTGGGGGTGCTGCTGGGCTACCAGCTGGGGGATGGCGACCTACGCTTCGTCGAGGGGCTGCGCGAGGCGCTGGACCATTATGGCGTGGCGCTGCTCGGTGGGGATACTGTTGGCGCCGCGGGACCGCAGCACCTTGGATTGACCGCGATCGGCCGGGCGACCTGCCGTCCGGTGCCTTCGCGGGGCGGATCACAAGACGGCGACCGGATCTGGCTGACCGGCGCAGTCGGCGCGGCCATGGTTGGGCTTGAGGCCCTGCGCGCAGGGACCGGAGACGGCCTTGCCTATCGCCGGCCAATGGCCCGTCTCGCCGAAGGCCTGACGCTTGCCCCGCAAGTCACTGCCATGATGGACGTCTCGGACGGCCTCCTGCTCGATGCCTGGCGCATGGCGCGGGCAAGCGGGGTCTGTCTGGAACTGGACAGCACGGCGGTGCCCCTCGCCTGCCCCGAATCGCGGCGGAGCGAGGCGCTGCGGTGGGGGGATGACTACGAACTGCTGTTCACCCTGCCTGCTGCAACCGATCCCGGCGTGGCTGCAACCTGCATCGGCAGGGTGCTCGAAGGGCCGAAAGGAGCCATCAGGCTGGACGGTGAGCTGTTCGAATCCGGGGAAAACCTCGGATTCGAGCATCATTGAGACATTGCTGCCGCATTAACGGTTGCAGTCGAGACAAATCCTCCATAGCCCATGCGCCCAAGCGATCCCGGGACCATAGCCGGGCGCTTGTCGAGAGTTGGATCCACAAGGGAAGGGGCACATCGTGAACCTAGTCACGATCGCTATTATCCTGGGGTTGCTTGCCGTGGTTTACGGCTTTGTCACCAGCCGCCAGGTTCTGGGAGCCGATGCCGGTTCCGCACGCATGCAGGAAATTGCCGCCGCCATCCAGGAAGGCGCGCAAGCCTACCTGAAGCGGCAGTATACCACCATCGCCATTGTCGGCGTGGTGGTGGCCGCGATCATTCTGTTCACCCTCGGCGGCATCTCGGCCGCCGGTTTTGTAATTGGCGCCGTGCTTTCGGGCCTCGCCGGCTTCATCGGGATGAACGTATCGGTGCGCTCCAACGTGCGCACGGCCGCGGCGGCCCAGAAAGGGCTGCAGGACGGCCTGACCCTGGCCTTCCGCGCCGGCGCGATCACCGGCATGCTGGTTGCCGGCCTGGCGCTGCTCGCCATCGCCGTGTTCTACTACTACCTGACCGACGTCGCGCACTACACCGTGGGCGGTGAGGACCGGACCGTGGTCCAGGCGCTGACCGCGCTGGCCTTCGGCGCCTCGCTGATCTCGATCTTCGCGCGTCTCGGCGGCGGCATCTTCACCAAGGCCGCCGACGTTGGCGCCGACCTGGTCGGCAAGGTGGAAGCGGGCATTCCCGAGGACGATCCACGCAACCCTGCCGTCATCGCCGACAACGTGGGCGACAACGTGGGCGACTGCGCCGGCATGGCTGCCGACCTGTTCGAGACCTATGTCGTGACCGTCGGCGCCACCATGGTGCTGACCGCCCTCACCCTCAAGACCGCCAGCAACCTGATGGACCTGATGGCCCTGCCGCTGCTGATCGGCGGCGTGTGCATCGTCACCTCGATCATCGGCACCTACTTCGTCCGCCTTGGCGGGGGCAAAAACATCATGGGCGCCATGTACAAGGGCTTCCTTGTGACCGCGGTGCTCTCCATCCCCGCGATCTGGTGGGCGATCTCCTATGCGCTCAAGGGCGACATGGAAGCGCCGATCGGTGCAGAGGCCTATACCGGACGCGTGCTGTTCTACTGCTCGCTGCTGGGCCTGGTCATCACCGGCCTGATCATCTGGATTACCGAGTACT
>DASTGC010000239.1:0-2579 GCA_035719485.1 Novosphingobium sp. | reverse complement strand
GGGCGTGAGGAAGAGGGCTCGGGCCTGCAGGGCCTGCGCTTGCCACTGGACCGGGCGGCTTTGTCTGTGGCATTGGGCCGCGACAACGTCGTCCACCTGGCGCTGACCGATTCCGCGGCGGCCGAACGGCTGAGCGCGGTGCTGGAGAGACTGGTCCTGTTCATGGGCCAGTCCCCCGAGACCGGAACCGAAGATGAGACCGGGCGGGCGGCCCCCATTGCGATGGGTTCTGCCGCGCCCGATCTGACGACGCATTGATTTTGAAGGACTGTTTGGAACCTATGAGCGAGACCGACAACAAACCGACGCTGGGCCGCAAGCCGCTGGGGCTGAAGCGCTCGGTCGAAGCGGGCGAGGTCAAGCAGACCTTCAGCCACGGCCGCACCAACAAGGTGGTGGTCGAGGTGAAGCAGCGCAAGCTGATCCGCAAGCCGGGCGAGGCCGCCCCGGCGCCCGAGGCAGCGCCTGCCGCGCCGCCGCCTCCGGTCGCCGCTCCGGTCCAGCCCGCTCCGCCGCCCCCGCCCCCCGCCGCCCGCCGCGAGAGCCGCCAGGAAATGCAGGCCCGCCTGCTGCGCGAGGCCGAGGAGCAGCGCCTGCGGCTTGCCGAGGATGCGCGCCGCCGCGAGGAAGAGCAGAGAGCCCGCGCGCTCGAGGACGAGCGCCGCCGTGCCGAGGGCAACCGCGAGGAGGCCCGCAAGACCGAGCAGGCTCCGGCGGAGCAAGCTCCCGAAGCCGTGCCCAAGGCCGATGCCGCGCCGGCCGAGCCGGTTGCAACGGCTCCGGCCGCCGCTCCGGTTTCCGACGAGCCCGCTGCCGCGCCGGCAATCGCCCCCCGCCGGTTCACGCCGGTGCCCGCTGCGCCTGCACCCAAGCGGCCAGACGCAGCGGCAGCCAAGAAGCCCGGTGCGCCGCAGCGCGACCGCAAGGGCGCCGACGAGCGCCGTGGCGGCAAGCTGACCGTCAGCCGCGCGCTAAACGAGGATGAGGGCGCCCGCGCCCGCAGCCTTGCGGCGCTCAAGCGCGCCCGAGAAAAGGAACGCCGCGCGCACTTCGGTGGGCAGCACCAGCAGCGCGAGAAGCAGGTGCGCGACGTGATCGTCCCCGAGGCGATCACCGTGCAGGAACTGGCCAACCGCATGGCCGAGAAGGGCGCCGACCTCGTCAAGTCGCTGTTCAAGATGGGGATGATGGTCACCGTCAACCAGACGATCGACCAGGACACGGCCGAGCTGCTGGTCGAGGAATTCGGCCATAACATCCAGCGTGTCAGCGAGAGCGATGTCGACATCGACACCGCGGCGGATGTGGACGCGCCCGAGACGCTGAAGGCGCGCCCGCCCGTGGTCACGATCATGGGCCATGTCGACCACGGCAAGACCAGCCTGCTCGACGCGTTGCGCGGCACCGACGTGGTGCGCGGCGAGGCCGGCGGCATCACGCAGCACATCGGCGCCTACCAGATCAAGACCAAGGGCGGCGACCTGATCACCTTCCTGGATACGCCGGGCCACGAAGCCTTCACCGAGATGCGCCAGCGCGGCGCCAACGTGACCGACATCGTGATCCTGGTCGTCGCCGGCGACGATGGGATCATGCCGCAGACCGTTGAGGCGATCCGCCACACCAAGGCGGCCGGCGTGCCGATGATCGTGGCGATCACCAAGGCCGACCGGCCCGAGTACAACGCCCAGAAGATCCGCGAGCGCCTGCTCGAGCACGAAGTCATCGTAGAAGAGATGAGCGGCGACGTGCAGGACGTCGAAGTCTCGGCCAAGAGCGGTGCGGGGCTCGACTCGCTGATCGAGAAGATCCTGCTCCAGGCCGAACTGCTCGAACTCAAGGCCAATCCCGACCGCGCCGCCGAGGCGACCGTGGTCGAGGCCAAGCTCGACAAGGGCAAGGGCCCACTGGCGACCGTGCTGGTCAATCGTGGCACGCTCAAGGTTGGCGACATCCTGGTGGTCGGCACCCATTCGGGCCGCGTGCGCGCCATGCTCGACGACAAGGGCCGCCAGGTGAAGGCCGCGCCGCCTTCGCTCCCGGTGGAAGTGCTGGGCCTCGGCGGCGTGCCGCTGGCCGGCGACACGCTGACCGTGGTCGAGAGCGAGGCCCGCGCCCGCGAGGTTGCGCTCTATCGCCAGGAACAGGCGACGACCAAGCGCACGACCTCGGCTCCGGCCAGCCTCGAGAACATGTTCTCGGCGCTCGCCGCCAAGCAGGCGGTCATCGAGTATCCGGTGGTGATCAAGGCCGACGTGCAGGGATCGACCGAGGCGATCGTCAATGCGCTGAGCAAGCTCTCGAACGACGAGATCAAGCTGCGCGTGCTGTCATCCGGCGTGGGCGCGATCACCGAGAGCGACGTGAACCTGGCGGCGGCCAGTGGTGCGCCGATCATCGGCTTCAACGTGCGCCCCAATGCCAAGGCCCGCGAGCTGGTCGAGCGCAACAAAGTGCGGATGAAGTACTTCGACGTCATCTACCACCTCACTGACGACATCGCCAAGGAGATGGCCGGCGTCTGGGGCCCCGAGCGGATCGAAACCGTGGTCGGCCGCGCCGAGGTCAAGGAAGTGTTC
>DASTGC010000238.1:0-13108 GCA_035719485.1 Novosphingobium sp. | reverse complement strand
TGGACCGGTGTGTTCGAGAAATCAAACTCGGGTTGCCGCGCTTTCACCTTCAGTACTCCTGTCAAACTGTGGGCGCGCCACAAGCGGCAGCCGCCGAATTCCAAAAAGCCCTTTACCTTCACTAACAGTAGCAATCGACTGCTACGGTAGTCGCGATGACCGTTCGGGCAGTCGGTTCCGGTGCGGTCCGGCGATCAGTGCCGAGCAGTCCAGCGCAGCGGCAGGCTGTCGACGGTGTAGACCATTCCCGGGTGGGATTTCACTTGCGTGCGCTCATCGAGACGGAATTCGGGAATGCGCGCAAGCCACTCCCTGATGATCACATGCATTTCCATCCTCGCCAGGTGAGAGCCGAGGCAGCGATGGATGCCGGTCCCGAAGGTGATGGAGGGCAGGTCGCGATCCAGGTCGATTGCGCAGGGATCAGGATAGACCGACTCGTCGAGGTTACCGGCCTGGAGCAGCAGGACGATGCGCTCTCCGGCCATGATCTTGCAACCACCAATCTCCGTATCCCGGGTGGCGTAGCGCGTGATCGTCGAGGGGGCATAGCGGCGGAGGAACTCTTCGACCGCTTGCGGTATCAGCTCTGGCTCAGCGCGGAGGCGCCGCTGGAGGTCGATATCCTGGGCGAGGTGTTTGATGGCAAAGCTGATGGCGTTGACCACTGTATCGAGGCCAGCATTGGCCAGGAGCAGGAGATACCCGCGCAGCTCCTCCGGCGAGGGCATCCTGCCGTCGATTTCCGAGGCGACGATCGTCCCGAGCATATCGTCCGTCTGCACGGCGAGGTGGTCGGCAATAATCGGGTCGAACATTACCAGCTGACGGTTGAAGACTTCGCCGCGGGCAACCGGATCGGTTGTCCCGAGCGCTTCAATGACAAGCTTGCGCACGGGGACCATCAATTCAAGCGGGATGCCGAGCATCTTCATGAAGATGATGACAGGCATCGGCTCGGCTACGGCGGTGACAAATTCGCATTCCCCCCGCGGCGCCGCCGCATCGACAAGTTCGATCGCCATCTGCTCGATCATCGGCAGAAGGGCTTTGACCCGTTTGGGCGCAAAGGCCGGGAGCAGCACCTGCCGATAATAGGCGTGTTCGGGAGGATTGGCGTGGATGGGCAGGAGCTGATGCTCGAAACCGCCGCTGGCGAAGCGCTCCGGATCCTGGAGGATCTCGTGGATCACGTCGTGGCCGCGCGCCACCCAGTTCCCGCCATAGTGTCGGCTGTAGAAGAGCTCGGGCGCGTGCCGCTGCAGCCGGCTTAATCCTTCGTGCGGTTCACCGACGAGGATGGGATCGTGTTCGAGATCGAAATCGTAGATTGCCGATGGCGGGACATGGTCCGGGGCTTCAGCGAGTTCCAAGGTGCTCATCAACCTTTCCCAACATCCCGCCCCATTTTTGTTGGGGCCCGGACAAGCCGGGCCCGTTCGGCGTTTCAAAGCGAGCCGTAGACCACCGGCGTGCACTTCAGGTCGTGATGACGGGTCGCGAAATAGGTGTCAGGAACCATCGTGAACTCGTCGATCCCGAGGTTCAGCAGCATGCTGATCCGCGGCTTGTCGCCATAGTTCATGCCGCTGCCATGCAGCGTATGGGTGTGGTGAGCCGAAGCCCAGCCGGCGGGAAGGGGCGAGTTGACCTCGGTCCAGACCTTGCCCTCAGGCACCTTGATGTCTTCGCGCTGCTTTTCCGTGTCATGCTCGAAAAATCCGCTCTGGTACAGCGTATCCCACTTGTGCGAACCGGGAACGAACCGGAGGGGCCCGAGCTCGACCGGCACGTCGTCAAGCGCGATCCACAGGTTGACGCTGCGGCCGTTGATGATGTTCTCGAAATAGCGGCGGTCCTGGTGCCACCCGACCACCGTCTTCTCCGACGAGCGCGGGTACTTCGCCATGACCATCATAATGAAGATCTTGAGCCGCTTGGCACCGGTGACCTGCGCCGCATACTCGGCCAGGCGCGGGCTGCGCATGATTTCGTTCAGCGTGTTGTCCGAATCCTGCGCATATTGCGATTCGATGTAAGCCGGGTGATTTGCAATATCGGGTCCGCCGGTGTTGGACCGCGGAGCGACTCCGGTCTCATAGTCGCCGCGCAGCACTTTCCAGGCGTGCTCGCGCGCGCGGACAACTTCGTCCTCGGTCAACAGCGGCCCAGGCGAAACCTGGAACCCGTCCCGCTCGTAGGTATAGCGCTTCGAGTTCTCCGTCGCCTGCCGGACGACTTCCTCGTGGCTGGTTGCTTGTGACACTGCTGCCGTGGACATGGAGATTCCTTCCGGGACTTGCTGGTTTGTTGAAACCGTGTATGAAGTTTTCTGACGAAAGTGTCAAGTGTCGGGATGTGGCGTGGGATGAGCGAGCTTCGGATGCAAGTTGAACCACGCGATACGGTGGCTGTTTGCTCCCCCGCGACTCAGCTGCCGCTTTGTCTCCGCCCTCTTGCCGGCGTGGGCGGGAGGACTTGGATTTCATGAGCCCGCAAGTTGCCTTGGAGCAGTTGTGCCTGGAGCCTCTGGCCGTCCTTGACGTGCCTGCGGAAGAAACGGTCGATATTGCGGCCGCCGCCGGCTTCCGGCGGATGAGCCTGTGGGTCAATTCACCTACCTCGAAGTTCATCGCGCCCTGCCGGGTTGAGCCCGACAGGAAGGCCGCACTCGCCCGTCGCCTGCATGATGCCGGGATGGCCGTGCAGAATTTGGAGGTGTTCCGCGTCGGCCCGGGTACCGATGTCTCCCGTTATGAGGCTCCCTTGGGCCTGGGTGCCGAACTGGGCGCGGCCACCGCCACCGCCATCGCCATGGACGGCAGCGACGAGACCGCCGTTTCGCTGGCTCGGCTGACGGAACTTGCCCGAGGACTCGGGATTCGCGTGAACGTGGAGTTTCTGTCCTACCGCGGCCCAAGCAATCTCGACGAGGTCGCCGCGCTGGTCGGCAAGGCGGGCGATGCCGGTACCGGGATCCTCGTCGACATCCTGCACCTGGTGCGCTCGGGCGGCACTGTCGATCAGGTGCGCTCGCTCGATCCTGACCTGATTGGACACGTCCAGTTGTGCGATGGACCGCGCGAAACACCGGCAGAGGGCCTGGAGCATGAAAGCGCCTCCAACCGGATGTTGCCGGGTGCCGGGCAGTTTCCTCTGAGGGAATTCATCGCGGCCTTGCCACAGGTTGCCCTCGGGCTGGAAATTCCGCGCATGTCAGACGCTTTCCGGGGGCTCACTCCACGCGAGCGGGCAGTCGAACTGATGAAGGCAACGGCAGCTTTCTTTCGCGCCGTCTGAGCCCGCCATTTTTCAAGTAGGATGTAATTGCATGTTGAAACCACTGGGAACCACAGGAATTTCGATTGGGCCGCTCGTGGTTGGGGGCAACGTGTTCGGCTGGACCATCGATGAGAAGCGCGGCTTCGAGGTGCTAGATGCGTTCTTTGCCGGTGGTGCGACGATGATCGACACGGCCGATGCCTATTATGCCTACAAGCCCGGCAACGTCGGGGGTGAATCCGAAACGATCATCGGCCAGTGGATGAAGGCGCGCGGCAACCGCGACAAGGTGCAGGTTGCCACCAAGGTTGGCCTGCTGGAAATCAACGGCGAGAAGGGCCTAAAGGCCTCTGTGATCGAAGCCGGTGTCGAAGCCTCCCTGCGTCGTCTCCAGACCGATTACATCGATCTCTACTATTCCCACGTCGACGATGAGACCGTGCCGCAGGAGGAAGTCGCCCGCAGCTTTGACCGCCTGGTCCAGGCCGGCAAGGTGCGCCTTCTCGGCGCGAGCAGTTTTCGCCAGGACCGCCTCGAATCCGCACTGCGCATTTCGGAAGAGAATGGACTTGCCCCTTACCGGGTGCTGCAGCCGCAACTCAATTTGATGTCAACCAGCTCTTTCCCGTCTGAATATCGCAAGTTCTGCGTCGACCGCGGAATCGGCGTTCTTACCTATTTCGCACTGGCTAGCGGATTCCTCACTGGCAAGTACCGCAAGCCGGAAGATGTGAAGGACAATAACCGTTCTTCCGCCCTGAGCCGCTACTTTAACGAGCGGGGCGAGAAGGTGTTGGCTGCGCTGGACCATGTTTCGGCACAGACTGGCGCGACGCCCGCCCAGATTGCCCTCGCCTGGATCATCGCCACGCCGGGTGTAACAGGACCGATCGTGAGCGCCACAAGTGTTGAGCAGGTGGAAAGCCTGATCCCGGCGATTTCCCTGCGCCTCGAGCAGGAACACGTGGCTCTTCTCGACCAGGCGGCAGCCACTCCGGTCTAGGTCGCCGGGTTCTGGCTGCATCAGAACCTGTCGACCCTACCAGCCCCATATGTTAAAGTACGATTTGAAATCTCGGAGGAAGGCATGAGCACCTACGACCTGATCATTCGCGGCGGCAGCATTGTCGATGGTACCGGGGCGCCAGCCTTTTCCGGCGATATTGCGGTCCGGGACGGGATCATCGTCGCAGTCGGCGCGGTCGAAGGCACCGCCTCATCCGAAATCGATGCCACCGGGTTGACAGTAACCCCAGGCTTCATCGACCTGCATACACACTATGATGGCCAGGCCATCTGGTCGTCGCGGCTTAATCCGTCCTCGTCTCACGGCGTGACGACCGTGGTCATGGGCAATTGCGGAGTGGGCTTCGCGCCTTGCCGCCCGGAAGACCGGCCGCTGCTCTGCATCACGATGGAAGGGGTCGAGGATATCCCGGGCGTGGTGATGGAAAAGGGGCTGACCTGGGAATGGGAAACCTTCCCCGAATATCTCGACGCGGTTGATGCACGGGCGCGGGATATCGACGTCGGCGTGCTGGTACCCCATTCGGCGGTAAGGGTCTATGCGATGGGCAAGCGCGGCGCAGACCGCGAGAAGGCCACCGAGCAGGACCTCAAGGCCATGCACGACCTCATCGCCGACGGTATTCGCGCAGGCGCATTGGGCTTCGGCACGACCCGCACCGCGTTCGACCGTCGGACCGACGGCGAGCACGTTCCCAGCTTTGACGCCGATGCTGGGGAACTGGCCAATGCCGCCCGGGCGGTGCGCGACGGTGGGGGCGGCGTGCTCCAACTACTCCCCGATCTGGGGACCTTCGGTTCGTCTGCCGAAGAGTGTTTCTCGCTGATGAAGGTCATGAGCGAGGCTTCGGGCCTGCCGGTGACCTATACCATGTCGCAGGTGAAGGAGCATCCGGATCACTGGCGGGCCCTGCTGCACCTGACCCAGGAGCATAACAAGGCCGGCGGCGGCCTGGTTCACCCGCAGTTCTTCCCGCGCCCAGTGGGCATGCTCGCGGGGCTGGAACTGACCAGCAATCCGTTTGTCCATTGTCCTTCCTACCAGGCGATCGCGCACCTTCCGCTGGCCGAGCGCGTGGCCGAAATGCGCAAGCCCGAAGTGCGCGCCCGGATAGTCGCAGACCAGCCGGGCAACATCCTTCTGCCGATGACCGCGATGACGCGGCAATGGCAGAACATGTACCGGCTCGGCGACCCGCCCTGCTACGAACCCGATCCCACCACCAGCGTAATCAAGATGGCCGAGCGCGAAGGCCGCGCGCCGGAAGAAGTGGCCTATGACCTGCTGCTTGAAAACGACGGACGTGCGCTCCTGCTCGTCACCATTGCAAACTACGCCTACGGGTCGCTCAGCTACCTGATGGAAATGATGCGTGATCCCAATTGCGTGATCGGGCTGGGCGATGGCGGAGCCCATTACGGGCTGATTTGCGATTCCAGCTATCCAACCTATGTGCTCACCCACTGGGCCCGGGATCGCGCGGGCGAGCGGCTGACCCTGCCGGAAGCGGTCAAGGCCATGACATCGTCTCCAGCCTCAGTCATGGGCCTGGGCGATCGCGGCATCCTCGCCCCTGGCTACAAGGCGGATATCAACGTCATCGACCACGGGCGCATGGCATTGTTCGCGCCGCGCATCGTCGATGACCTTCCGGGCGGTGGGCGCCGCCTCGATCAGGCCGCGTCGGGCTACCGCTGGACCATCGTGTCGGGCGAGGTGATCCTCAAGGACGATCAACCGACCGGGGCAGCCCCGGGTCGGTTGGTGCGCGGGCGCCAATCCGCGCCGGCGGTGACCGAACTGGCCTGACGATCAGTCCCCGCTGACCTGCTCGGGCGGTGCTTGCTTCGCCCGACTGGATTCGCCCGCTTCCCAACGTTCGCGCCAGCCCTCGGCGAAGACGTGGTCCAGCAGCCCATCGGCCAGCCAGGTCGGATAGCGGTCGGGCGAGCGGGTGATGGCTTCCTGGCCATCGTAGCCGATGCGGGCGCGCACCCGTGCGTCCAGGTAGTAGATCCCGGCGATGGCCATGAGCAGGGATTCCCGCCCCGCCGGATCCGTCGCCGTGAGACTTTCCACCAAGGCAAGCGGTTCGAACTCGGTGTCCGGCAGGATTCGGTGCAGGTCACCGGCAATATCGGGCCGGGTAGAGAACAGGCGGGCCAGAGCGCGGTCATCGATCATGGCACCGGCTGCCGGGATGGTATCGACAGCCGGGATCAGGACATCGGCGATCCGGGCGAGCGAAGCCTTTTCCGGGTCCGACAGGCTCAATGATTGCACTGGTGCTGCCGGCTCAACCTTGCGCGTACCGAGGTCGACGGTGGTCCGACCCTGCCATGACGGCTTCGGCAGCGAATTGCGATGGCTGACAAGATGGTCTGCCGCCATCAGGGCGATGGCGCTGATGGTGCTGGTCGGATTGACCGCGCCGGACGTCACGAACACGCTGCCGTCGATCACCCCCAGGTTGGGTACATCGTGCGACATGCACCACCGGTTTACCACCGAACTCGCCGGATCGTTGCCCATCCGCGCCGTTCCCATCAGGTGCCCGCCCACCGGCGATGGGCTGACCGCCTCGATGGCATAAGCGCCCGCGTCGCGCAGGATCTGCGACGACTGTTCGACTGCGTGGTCGAGCGCCCGGCGCACGCTGTCGCTCGTGCGGTAGATGATCTTTGCCGCAGGAATGCCGTCGGCATCGGTGAGGCTCGGGTCAAGTGTCACCCGGTTTGCCTCTTCCGGCATATCTTCGGCGAGGATGACCCATTTAAGGCGGTGCCCGAACTGGGCATCGAAGCGGGCATGAAATTCGGACGGCGGTACCCCGCCGGCAAACAGCCGCATCGCTTCTGTCAGGGGACCGCCGCCGGCCGGGTGCAGCGACCATTTGGTGCCGCCGTCATAGCCGCGGCCGCTGATGTGCGGGGCGAATTCGAGGCATTGCACGGTCGATCCGTTGCGCCCCTGCCAGCTGCGCAGTTGCTCCGGGAAGATGCCGTGAACGAAGGCGCTGGGATGCAGCATCAGCCGCTTACCGACGAGGCCGGAGCTGTTGGCGAGGCCATTGGGAAACAGGTCTGTCGCGGAAGCCAGCAGCAGGCGGGGTGTGCCCACACCGTTGGCGGCCACCAACACCACATCGGCAGACTGGTGGTGCACCTGGCCGGTCCGGTCCACCCATTCAGCGCCTGATGCCAGGCCTTGGGCATCGACCGTGATGCGCCGGACCCTCGCTCCGGTGACGAGCCGCCCCCCCTCGGCCACGAACGGGCGCCAGTGGGTCAGATCCATCGACGACTTGGCCCCTTCGTTGCATCCGTTCGAGCAGGTGCCGCGCTGGACGCATGGCCGTCGGCCGTCATAGGGCGCGGACAGGATGGCGTTTGTTTCCGGCCACCAATGCCACCCCCGCGCTGCGAGGGCGCCGGCAATTTCGACGGCTTTGCCTTCGATCGGCAGGGCTGGAAGCGGTGGATCCTCATGCGGCGGATAGGCGGGATGCCCGCCCAGTCCCGAGACGCCAACTTCGCGGTCTGTAATATCGTAGAAGGGTGCGAGGTCCGTATAGGTGATCGGCCAGTCATCGGCGATGCCGAAGCGGGTTTGGGAATCGAAGTTGGATTCGAGCAGCCGGTTCCAGACCCCATTGTAGAGGATGGTGGAGCCGCCGACGCCATTGAAATTGAGGACGGCAAGGTCCGATTCGGAATAGTCCAGCGGATAATCGGCAGCGCCCCTGCGGATGTCGGGCCGTGTCGCCCACTGCCGCCCCGATGACAGTTCCCAATCCCATTCGCTGCCGCGGTAGCGGTCAGGGCCCTGCCATTCACCCTGTTCCAGCGCCACGACCGACAGCCCCGCTCGGGCGAGCCGGCGGGCCGCGATGCCGCCCGAGGCGCCCGCCCCGATGATAAGAACGTCGGCGTGCTCCATGGAATGACTCTCCTCAGACCCGACCGGCTCACGCTGGCCGCAAACACTTTATTTGACTAAACCGTCAGAAAAATTCTACACGAAAAGGAGAGGATTGCCCGCAAAGGCAAGGAGACTGGGTGAAATGACAAAGCACGACCGAGCACACATGATCCTCGGCACAATCGTGTGGACCGGGGGGCAGCACCAGGCCGCCTGGCGCCATCCTGATGCCCAGCCTGATTCAGGCCAGAGTTTCGAATTTTACAAGAACATTGCTCAAATCTCGGAACGGGGAAAATTCGATTTTTTCTTCAGCGCGGATCAGCTCTGCGTCCGCAACTTCGCGCGCAACATGATGTGCCGGACTCCTTTCACGACCTTTCAGTTCGACCCGCTGACCATGCTGTCTGCGCTCTCGGCGGTGACCACCAGGCTCGGCTTCATCGCCACCATGTCTTCGACCTATTACGCGCCCTACCAGATCGCCAAGCATATCGGCGGTCTCGACCTCATTAGCGGGGGCCGGGCCGGATGGAACCTCGTCACCTCCGGGATGACCGATGAAGCCTTGAACCACGGCCTCGAAAGCCCCCCGGATCACGACAACCGCTACGAAGTCGCGCAGGAAACCGCCGACGTGGTGCGCGGCTTCTGGAGTACCACCGAGCCGGGCGTCCTCATCGGCGACAAGGCCAGCGGCCTGCTGTTCGACGAGAAGAAGATCCATCGCTTCACCTATAAGGGACGCTTTCGCTCGGCTGACGGAATTCTCTCAGTCCCGCCCTCACGGCAGGGGCGGCCGCCGATCGTCCAGGCGGGTGCTTCGGGGCCGGGACGCGATCTCGCTGCCCGCATTGCCGATATCACGTTCTCGATTTCTCCCACCTTCGAAGCGGCCAAGGCCTTCCGGGACGACATGCGCAGCCGCGCCGCCCAATTCGGCCGCGACCCGGACTCGCTCAAGTCGTTGCACAACTTCGTCCCGGTAATCGCTGAAAATGAAGCGGCTGCCCGCGCCCGGCTGGCCGAGCTGGACGATCTGATCGACATGGATTTCGCCCTGGCACACCTCGAGCTGGCGCTGGGTGGCATCGACCTGACGCCCTATCCGCTTGACGGTCCGCTCCCCGAGGATATCCCCCTTACCAATGCGTCGCGGACGCTGTTCGAGCAAGCTCGGGCGGCGGCGGCGCGGGAAGGGCTGACCATGGGGCAACTGGCGATCAAGCTGGTTCGCGCGGCTACCAGCGTGATTGTCTGCGGGTCCCCGGAACAGATCGCTGACGAGCTGGAGCGTTGGTATCGCGGCGGCGCAGCTGACGGTTTTCTTATTTCCTGTAATGTGTTGCCGCAGGATCTTGAGGAATTCGTCGATAAGGTTGTGCCCATCCTGCAGGAGCGGGACCTGTTCCGCAGAGACTATGAGTCAGATACTCTGCGCGGCCATCTTGGTTTGCCGATACCGGGCTAAGAAGGCAGGTGCGGCAGTGAATTAGCGTCTGGTTCATGGGCTGGCCCAGCCTCGCCCAGACCGCGCCGACGGCGAGGCCAGTTGACAAGTTTGCGGGTGAATGATGAATCCAATTGTCCGGGTTCATGCAACCAAGCGCGAGCATGGTGCGTCCCGGATGCGTGCAGCCGAACCCGGGAGCAATCTTATCGTGAGCAAACCATTAGCATCCCCGACCGAGGCGGATGGCCCCGAGGCAGCTCACAACCGGTCGTTCGTGGTGCGTGCGCGCAGTTCCAACGGACCCGGCAAAGCCGCAGGCAATCCCGCGGTCGGCACGCGTGCGCTGCGCACGCGCGAGCACCTGATCGCCACCGCGCGGCAGGTATTTCTGCGGCTGGGATACGACGCGACCTCGATTGAAAGCATCGCGGAGGCCGCCGGCGTTTCCCGGGCCTCGGTCTATACCTATTTCTCATCCAAGCGGGACGTGCTGCTCGAAGTGGGGACCTCGGGCGTGTCGACCAGCTTTGCCATGCTCAGTTCACTTGGCGACCTGCCGGAAAACTGGGATGTGGATGATGTCGACGAGTGGGTGAAGCGCTACTTCGGCTTCCTCGAAGATCATGGCGGTTACATGTTGGTCTGGCTGCAGGCGGCGCGGTCCGACGAGAATTTGCGCAACATGGGCATGCGCGGCTCGATGCGGGCAGCCCGCCTCGCCGGAGCCGCCATGCGTAAGCTGGGCGCGCCAACGGATGGAGACCCGATGGTCCAGGGCCTGGCCCTGATGGCCTTGCTGGACCGTTTCTGGTACCACTGGCGGATCACCAAGGTGCCGATCAAGTCGCGCGAGGCCACCCGCGGCCTCGCGCGGATGATCACCGCGATCATTCGTGACGGCGCGGATGAAGGTCCAGCAAAAGAATAGCGGATTCGCTGCTCTGGTTGCTTCCGCGGAACGGTCGGACGCTGGGCTCCTTCAGAACACCGGGTCGTAACCGGGCGGCAAATCGTCGCCCTTGCCGTCGTCGTTTCCGGTCCCGTGGATGCCGCACTCGACCTTGTCCCAGCCCTTCCAGCGGCCCGAACGCGGGTCTTCGCCCGGTTCGACCTTGTGGGTGCAGGGCGAGCAGCCGATCGAAGGATAGCCCTCGGCCACCAGCGGGTGGGGGGGCAGCTCGTAAGTCGCGAAATAGGCGGCAAGATCGCCGGCGGTCCAGTCGATAAGCGGATTGATCTTCAGGCGGCCCTGCGCGTCGGAGCGGTCGATTTCGAAGCGCGGCAGGTTGGCGCGGCTGGCGGCCTGGAAAGCCTTGCGGCCGGTAATCGAGGCGTCGAACTTCTCGAGCGCGGCAGCGAGTGGCTTGACCTTGCGGATCTCGCAGCAGCCGTCGGGGTCGTAGGACCACCTGAGGCCGCTCTCGTCGCGCTTGCCCAGCTCTGCCGCGTCGGGCGTGAGCACGACGAGGTTCAGCCCGAGCCGTTCCGCCAGCGTGTCGCGGTAGGCCAGCGTTTCGGGGAAGTGCTTGCCCGTGTCGAGGAACAGGACCGGGGTCTGTGGCGCGATCTGCGAAACGAGGTGCAGCAGGACCGCGCTCTCCGCTCCGAAGCTGGAGACCACCGCGACATCGCCGGCAAGCTGGTCGTTGAGGACGGAGGTGAGCCATTCGGCGGTTTCCGCGCCCCGGAACATCCGGTTGAGCCGCACCGCATCGGCCTCGGTGAACCGAGGACCGGTATCGATCCGGTCAACCTTGCGTTCTGCGCTCACGGGATGCTCCGTCATGGATATGCCTTCGGGTGCGGGGTGCGGGGTGCGGGGTGCGGAGTGGGAGCTCAGGCGCGGGCGTGGCGCTTGGCCCAGATCGGCGTACGGCCATCGGCCGCCGACTGGTAGACCTCGGGATAGCGGGCGAGCGAGCTTTCCATGACCGCGGGGTCAATCGCGACGTCAGGCTCGAAGGCGTCGAAGCCGCAGCGGCGCATGAAGGCGACGAGGTCGACCAGCACGTCGCCGGTCGCCCGGATCTCGCCCTTGTAGCCGGCCTCGCGCAGGATCGAGGCGGTCGAGAAGCCGCGCCCGTCGCGGAACTTGGGGAAGTCGACCTCGACCAGCCGCACGCGGTCAAGCACCGGCAGCAGCAGGCGCACGTCGTCGCCCGCCTCGATGCGCACGGCGCTGGCGTTAGACTGGTCGAGGAAGGCGTCGAGCGAGACGGCGGGCTCGTCGGCCGCAGCATCGTCGCGCAGACGGATGAGATTACCCATAGATTGCCTCCTTGAATCCATCCATGCCGACCCGACGATAGGTGTCGAGGAAACGCTCGCCCGGCTCGCGCACGGTGCGATAGTGCTCGACCGCGCGCTCCAGCGCGTCGACCACGCCGGCCTCGTCGAAACCGGGACCCGCGATCTTGGCGTGCGAGGCGTCTTCCGCGCCCGAACCGCCCAGCAGCAGCTGGTAGTTCTCGGTGCCCTTGCGATCGACGCCAAGGATGCCGATGTGCCCGGCGTGGTGGTGCCCGCAGGCATTGATGCAGCCGGAAATCTTGATCTTCAGCTCACCGAGATCGCGCTGGCGCGCGGGATCGGCGAAGCGTTCGGCGATCTTCTGCGCGACCGGGATAGAGCGGGCGTTCGCCAGCGAGCAGTAGTCGAGGCCCGGGCAGGCAATGATGTCGGTGACGAGGTCGAGGTTGGCCTCGCCAAGGCCCGCCGCGATGAGGGCGGCCCACAGCGCCGGGAGATCGGCCTTGCGGACATGCGGCAGGACGAGGTTCTGCGCATGGGTCGCCCGGATTTCGCCGAACGAATAGCGGTCAGCGAGATCGGCAACGAGGTCCATCTGCTCGGCCGAGATGTCGCCGGGAATGCCGCCGACGGGCTTCAGGCTGATGTTGGCGATGGCGTAGCCGGGCGCCTTGTGGGCCACGACCTGCTGGTCCACCCACAGGGCGAAGTCCGGGTCGGAACGGTCGATCTCGTCGCTGAGGCCGGTCCCGAACGGCGGGGGGGCGAAGTAGGCGGCGACGCGGTCGAACTCGGCCTGCGGGAAATCGTGGCCGAGGGTGAGGAAGTGGCGGAACTCCTCATCGACCTGGCGGCGGAATTCCTCCTCGCCCAGTTCGTGGACCATGATCTTCATGCGCTGCTTGTGAATGTTGTCGCGCCGCGCATTGCGGTTCCACACGCGCAGCACAGCCTCGATATAGGAGAGGATCTGCGTGGCGGGGACGAAGTCGGCCATCTTGACCGCGAGGATCGGGGTGCGGCCCATGCCGCCGCCAGCGTAGCATTCGAAGCCCAGCTCGCCCGCGGCGTTCTTCACGATGCGGATCGCGAAGTCGTGCCAGCGCAGGGCCGCGCGGTCTTCCGCCGAGGCGATGAGCGCGATCTTGAACTTGCGCGGTAGATAGGAGAACTCG
>DASTGC010000237.1:0-4615 GCA_035719485.1 Novosphingobium sp. | reverse complement strand
CGGGCGGTTGCTGGCGCTGACCGGGCTTACGCCCGATGCCCTGCGCTCCGGAGTCGGCAACGCGGCCGTCCTCGCGGCCATTCTCGATTTCCTTGCGGCCCATGAGCCTGATCTCATCGGTGCTGCCGAGGCCCTCGGCGTCGCGCCCGAAGCGCTGGTCCGAGCCGCTGGAGAATTGCAAGAATGAGCCGACCGCTGGTGATCTCCGATTGCGACGAAGTGCTCCTGCACATGATTGCACCCTACCGCCAATGGCTGGGCGAGACGCAGGGCATCACTTTCAGAATGGACACGCACAATTTCGTCGACGCGATGCGCTGGGCAGATACCGGGGAGCCGGTCGAACCTGCCGAAATCTGGCGTCTGCTCAACCAGTTCTTCGAAACAGAGATGCACCGCCAGCAGCCGATCGCCGGAGCTGTCGAAGCCATGCGCACCCTGTCCGGGATTGCGGACGTCGTCGTCCTCACCAATCTCGGTGACCATCACCAGGCCAGCCGGACGCGCCAGCTCGCCAGCCATGGATTGGACGTGAAGGTCTACACCAACCTTGGGCCCAAGGGTCCGGCACTCCAGTGCATCCTCGAGGAACTGCGTCCAACCCGGGCCGCCTTCATCGACGATATCGCCCACCATCACAATTCCGTGGCCCAGCTCGCGCCCGACGTCATCCGCCTGCATTTCTGCGGTGAGCCTCAACTTGCCCCCATGATCCCTTGCGCCCATGTGGCCGGACATGCACATGCCAGGATAGACGATTGGGCCAATGCACTGCCGTGGCTGCTGGCTCGGCTGGATGGGAGCGAAGAATGATGGCATCGGTGATCGAGCAGCGCCTGGCGGCACTGGGACTGTCGTTACCAGAGCCTGCGGCCCCGGTGGCGGCCTATGTTCCGGTAGTCGTGGCCGGCGGCCTTGCGCACGTGTCTGGGCAATTGCCGTTCATCGGCGGCAATCTCGTGGTCGGTCGACTCGGCGAATCCGTCAGCCTGGAAGCAGGCGCTGCCGCCGCCCGGGCCTGCGGGTTGATGATCCTGGCCCAGCTCAAGGCGGCACTCGGCTCACTCGAGCGGGTGGACCGCATCGTCAAGCTTGGCGCCTTCGTTGCCTCCACCGATGAGTTCACCGATCAGCCCAAGGTCGCCAACGGGGCATCGGAATTGATGGCGGCGGTATTCGGCGAAGCCGGCAAGCACGCCCGCAGCGCGGTCAGCGTACCGGTCCTGCCGCTCGGTGCCGCCGTCGAGGTGGATGCGATTGTCGCTGTTAACACCAATTGATCGCTGGCTTGCGCCGCCCCCCCCGCCGGGCCGCGTGGCCTGGCTGCACGGCACCGTCTTTGCCCATCGCGGGCTTCACGGCAAAGGTGTCGCGGAAAACTCGCTGACTGCGGCAACAGGCGCAATCGCCCGTGGGTTTGGGATCGAATGCGACGTGCAGCGCTCCGCCGATGGCCAAGCCATCGTATTCCATGATTGGGACCTCGACCACCTGACTGGTGAGCATGGCCCCGTCGGGGACCGAACGGCAGTGCAGCTTGGCGGCATTCACCTTGGGAGCAGCGGTGATACGGTTCCAACGCTCAGGCAACTGCTCGATGTTGTTGCCGGCCAGGCTCCCTTGCTGATCGAAATCAAGTCGCGCCGGGACCGCCATGTCAGGCCGCTATGCCTCGCCGTGAGACGAGTACTCGAGGGCTACCGCGGTCCCCATGCGATCATGAGCTTCGATCCGCGGGTGGCCCGCTGGTTTGCCGTTAATTCGCCACACACGGTGCGCGGGCTGATCGTCACGGAGGAGAATGCCAAGGCCCTTGCCGGGCGGCTCCGGAGGCATCTCGCCCTGTGGCATGCCCGGCCGGATTTCCTCTCCTATGACATTCGCGATCTGCCGGGGCGGTTCCCCGCAGCTCAGCGCCGCCGCGGTTTACCCCTGGTCACCTGGACCATTTCCACGCCTGAGCTTCTGGCCAGGGCTCAGGAATATGCCGACGCGCCAACGGTGGAAGCGGCAGGGGTCCCGTGACCGAGGATCCCGTCAGGTTGGAAGTTTCGAGCAGTGTCGGTGAGCTGCCGGTCGCACAATGGAACGCACTCGCCGAGGGCAATCCCTTCGTCAGCCACGCCTTCCTCTCGGCACTGGAGGATTCGCACAGTGTCGGCGGCAATAGCGGCTGGGACCCGGCGCCGATCACCTCTGTCCGCGGCGACGGCACCCTCGCCGCGGCGCTGCCGTCCTATGTGAAGGCGCATAGCCAGGGCGAATACGTGTTCGATCATGGTTGGGCCGATGCCTGGCATCGGGCAGGAGGACGGTACTATCCCAAACTCCAGATCGCGGCCCCGTTCACCCCCGCCACCGGACCGCGGCTGCTCGGCGATCCTGCGCAGTTTCCCCGGCTTATTGGTGCAGCCGAGACCCTGTGCCGCAAGCATGGGCTTTCGTCAGCTCATGCCACCTTCCTGACCGAAGATCAGATTGGGCATTTCGAGGCGGCTGGCTGGATGATCCGGCATGATATCCAGTTCCACTGGGAAAATCGTGGCTACGGGACATTCAATGATTTTCTCGGCAGCCTCTCATCGGCGAAGCGCAAGAACCTGCGCAAGGAACGCGCTGCAGCCCAGTCCGGAGTTGATATACGCGCCCTGTCCGGGGCCGATCTCAAGGAAGAGCACTGGGATGCATTCTGGCGATTCTACCAGGATACCGGCGCGCGCAAGTGGGGCAGGCCATATCTGACTCGCGAGGCCTTCAGCATGTTGGGGGAACGCATGGCCGATGCGATCCTGCTGTTTCTCGCCTATGCAGACGACCGGCCGATTGCCGGAGCGCTCAACTTCATCGGTCCGGATGTGCTATATGGGCGCTACTGGGGCGCGCTCGTGAACAAGCCGTTCCTGCACTTCGAACTGTGCTACTATCAGGCGATTGACGCGGCTATCGCGATGGGCCTGATGCGGGTGGAGGCGGGTGCGCAGGGCTCGCACAAGCTGGCCCGGGGCTACGAGCCGATACGGACTACGTCCGCCCACTACATCGTCCACGAAGGCTTCCGCAACGCGGTCGCCGATTTTCTCGAAAGGGAACGGGCCGGTGTTGCTGCCGATCAGCTCTATCTTGGCAGCCGGACCCCATTCCGCCGGGAGCAGGGTGACTGACCTGCCCCTGCCGCTCGTTCAGGCGGCCCGGCGACACCCGGCGGCAAGCCATTCACGCGCACGACGCTGGGCCTCTGCGATCTCGCGCGCGGTCATCTCCTCGGCAACGTCCGCGCGGCACTGCGAGGCGTCCTCATAGCCGTTGACAGCAGCGAGGTTGAACCACTTGTGTGCCTCGATGAGATCGATCGGAGCGCCATGGCTGCCGGTCGAATAGGCGACGCCGAGATCGAAAAACGCGCTCAGGTCGCCATTGGCAGCAGCGGAAAGGCAGCTTGCCACGAGCATGTCTGCGGCGTTTTCTTCAACCGGTTCGCATGAGTCCGGCTTTGTCCAGCTTGCGTCCATGTTCCAGATACCCCCTTGGAGGGCCGCCCCTGTTTGCCGGCCCGACAAGCCAAAGCTGAACGATCGTGGTCAACAAATGGTTAACGTGAATTCAGCCATCCCGACGCTGGCCGGGACTAACTCAGAACGGTTCCAGACCGCGTCATTTCACATCAGCGCGATCATTGCGCTTGTGCGGGTGAAATCCCCCAAGTATAGGCCCGCACATCCCGGCTCGGGGGCCTCGGCAGCAAGCGCGCCGCGGCTGGCTTCCGCGCCGATTGCCTCGGAGGCGCAGAGTATTGCATGCCCGTTTCGCTGGCTGACGATATCGACATCCTGGTCAAGGCAAAGCGTTCGATCGCCGGGGATTACATTCCCAACGACGATGAACCCTACATGGGCGAAGCGCAGCTCGACTACTTCCGCCGTCTGCTTCAGGCTTGGAAGAAGGCGATCTTGGATTCGTCGGCGGACACGTTGCAGCAATTGCAGGACGGCCCGATTCGGGAGCCCGACCTCAACGATCGCGCCTCGAGCGAGACCGATTGGGGCATTGAACTGCGCACGCGCGATCGTCAGCGCAAGCTGATCGCCAAGATCGATTCGGCGCTGCGCCGGATCGAAGAGGGAGAGTACGGCTACTGCGAAGTGACTGGCGAGCCGATCGGGCTTGGCCGGTTGGTCGCCCGGCCGATCGCCACAATGACCGTCGAAGCGCAGGAAGCGCACGAACGCCGCGAGAAAATCTCGCGCGACGACTGATCCTATCCGGTCCGAAACGGGACTAACGTTTACGGCTTGTTTGCTTTCCCTCGCTACGGCGCATGAGAGGTGCCGTACCCTTCGGGCGGCGGCTCCTCAGGTGGACCCTTCGGATCGATGAGCGACAGCGACAACCGCAATATATCCCGCGACAGCCTGTTCATCCTGGCCGAGCTGCGTCTCGACGGCCGGGAGGATGAGCATCGCGTGAAGGTGCGCAATCTGTCGTCCGGGGGCATGATGGCAGAAGGTTCGGTCAAAGTTACCCGCGGGGAGCGGGTTGAGGTGAACCTCCGCAATGTCGGTTGGGTCGAGGGAAGCGTGGCCTGGGTTCAGGACAGCCGCTTCGGTGTGGCCTTCGC
>DASTGC010000236.1:0-13436 GCA_035719485.1 Novosphingobium sp. | reverse complement strand
CCCTTCAGGTGAACATCCACGATGGGATCGATTTCCGCGTCGCTCAGGTCCTCGAAGCGGTTGTTGCGCAGGAAACCGGCGTTGCTGATCAGGACGTCGATCCGGCCCCAGGTGTCGAGAGCGGTCTGGATCACGGCGGCGCCCCCGGCGCGGTCGGCGACGCTGTCGGCATTGGCGACGGCCTCGCCGCCGGCATCGCGGATCTCCGAGACGACCCGCTCGGCCGCGATTGCCGAAGCGCCCTCACCCGAGGGGCTGCCGCCGAGGTCGTTAACCACCACCCTGGCGCCTCGTCGGGCCAGCTCGAGCGCATAGGCCCGGCCAAGGCCGCCGCCCGCGCCGGTCACCACGGCAACCCTGCCGTCAAACCTGATATCCGTCATGTCCTTGTCCTCTCGATGGCTCTGGCAGCCGGGCTAGGCGGCAGCGAACTTGCTGCCTTCAACACCCGCGAACATCATCCGCCCGCCTTCGTCGAGGCGGACATATTCCAGGTAATGGCCGAGCAGGGGGGTGGTATCGACATAGAGGAAGTCGAGCGCGCCCGGCAGCGAACCCTCGGTGGCGATGGCGGAGCCGGCGGCCAGATGGGTGCTCCGGATCGCGGCCAGTTCCTCGGCGGTGTCCACGAGGATGCCGCAGTGGTGGTGGCGCAGGGCGAAACCATCGATCCCGGCGATCCAGTTGGCATAAAGCCCGGTGGGATCGTTGAGCGGCTGGATCACCTCGATCATCATCTCGCCGGCATAGGCCAGCCCGATCCGCATGAGGTCGCCGGGCGGGTCGAGGATGGTGAAGGCGCCGGTGCCGAACCGGTCCCGGAACAGCGCTGCGGCCCGTTCGACGTCGTTGGAGGCATAGGCGATCTGAAAGACATTGTTCAGCTGGGGTACCATCGTCCTGTCCATCCTGCTCCACGCTGCGGCGACCGTCTGGCGCTACTGGCCTTTCGATCGCATTTACGCGCAATCCTGCGTGCCACATAGTCATCCCCGGGCAGCGGCGCGCGCCCCGCGGTTGAGTGCGGGGGACTTATCTGCATCGTGATTGATTCGCGCCGCAGCAAGGTTCCATCTGCGGCAGGCCTGTGAGAAGTGCGCACGGCGCGCCATTGTGGGGAAAGCGGATCACCGCGGGGCCCGGAGGTAAAAGGAGCAGAGATGGACGTTGAACTGGCTGAAGTGCAGGACAGCATCGCGGCCGTTTTGGCTGAGGAATGCCAGAGCCTTGCCGTTCACGGGTTCATCGATGGCCGTGATCCGCTGGACCAGCGGCTCCTGCGGTTGGCGGCCGAGCTTGGCTGGCTGGCCATTGCCATTCCCGAGGATCAGGGCGGCCTCGGCCTGGGCGCGGCGGGCCTCGCCATGCTGCATTTCGAACTGGGCCGCGCCGCGGCGCCGGGCCAGTTGCTGGAGACAAGCATCGCGCTGGAAGTGATGGCGCGCAGCGAGGCGGCGCGCGATGAACGGATCGCACGGCTGCTGGCCGACGTGCTGGCGGGCAAGACGACGCTCGCCATTGCCGCTGAGCCAGCGCGCGCTGCTGGCGACCGCCTGGTGCTCCTCGGCAGCCGCGATGCTGCGGCAGCCCTGGTCGCGGGAGACAATGACGATCTCGTGCTGGTCGATCTTTCGTCTGCCGGCGCCGAAAGCATCGCTGTCTGGGACGAAACCCGCTCCCTTGTTGCGATCGATCCCGCCAGGGCCCCGGCGCTGGCCGTCCTCGCCGGTGCCCGGCCCCTGTTCGAGGCGCTGTTCGCCATAGCGCTCGCAGCTGATAGCGCCGGCGCAGCCCGGGGCACGCTCGACCGGACAGTTGCCTATATGAAGGAGCGCGAGCAGTTCGGCCGTCCGATCGGCTCGTTCCAGGCTCTGAAGCACCGCGCGGCGGACCATCTGGTCGCGGCCATTGCTGCCGAACAGCTGGTCTGGCAGGCCGTGGACAATGCCGCCCGGGCTGACCGCGGATCGGTCGTCTGGGCAGCCATGGCCAAGGCGAACGGTTCGGACGCGGCGGTCCGGATTGCGGGCGATTGCGTCCAACTCCACGGAGGCGTGGGCTTTACCCGGGAATACGATCCCCAGCTTTTCCTCAAGCGCGTCCGCCTGAACGAAACCCTGCTCGCTCCCAACGGCGAACTGCGCGACCGGGCCGAACGTGCCTTCGGAGAGGCCCTGCGCAGCGGACAAGACGTGCTGGAGATCGCGTCATGATTATCGAGCTCAAGGATGACCCCACCGCGTTCCGGGCGGCCATTCGCGATTGGGTGGCTGAGACCGTCCCCAGCGATTGGGCCGACGTGGCGGAGCGCGGCACAGAAGACGAAGCCATCGAATACCAGCGCTGGTGGTTCGGCGAGCTGGCCAAACAGGGGCTGTCGGTCCCGCACTGGCCGAGCGCCTATGGCGGGGCCGACCTTGATCTTGCCGGACAGATGCTGGTGGCAGACGAGATGGCGCGGGCCGGGGCTCCAACGCTCAACGTCTATGTCGTCACTCTCAATCACCTGCCCGGAACGCTGATCCCCTGCGGCAACGAAGCGCAGCGCGCGCGCTATCTGCCGGCCGCGTCGCGGGGGACCGTCTGGTGCCAGGGCTTCTCCGAGCCGGGCGCCGGATCGGATCTGGCGGCGCTGCGCTGCCGGGCGGTTCGCGACGGCGATCACTATGTGATCAACGGCCAGAAGATCTGGTCATCGATGTCGCGCTTTGCCGAGCATTGCATCCTGCTGGTCCGGACCGATCCGGACGCGGCCAAGCACGCCGGCATTTCCTTCCTAATCATGGACATGGACAGTCCCGGGCTCGAGATCCGCAAGATCGAGCAGATGGACGGCCAGGCCGATTTCTCGGAACTGTTCCTCACTGACGTGCGCATTCCGGTCGAGAACCTCGTCGGGGCCGAGAACGATGGCTGGCGCGTGGCTCAGGCGACTCTCGCCTCGGAGCGGGGCGTGCTGGCCTTCGAGGCCGCCGAGCGGCGGCGCCACATGATGGCGGACTACTATCGCAAGGCGGTCGATGATGGCGCGGCCTGGCTCGAGGATGACGAACTGCGGCGCGAATTCATGACCTTGCTGGCCGACTTGCAGGCCAGCCGCCGCCTGATCCGCAATCTCCTGGAAGATCACCAGAATGGCGAGGCCCATGCGTCGACTGCCATGGCCTCGGCGCGGATCAAGCTGTTCCAGACGGGGTTGATCCAGAAGATCGGTAACCTCGTGGCCCGGATCGAAGGGGTGGAGGGGCAGCGCTGGCAGCCGTTCCATGCGCAGCGGCGGTTCGTCGGCATGTTCGACTACTTGCACTCCTTTGCCTGGACGATTTCCGGCGGGACCAACGAGATCATGCGCAACGTGATCGCCGAACGCGGCCTGGGCCTGCCCCGGGGTTAGCAGCCGCAGGAGACAGCAATGGAAGTCGGCCTCTATTTCGACCTGCGCAGCCCACCGGACGGCGCCGGGGATATCTCGCGGCTCTACAATTTCGCGATCGAGATGTGCGAAGAAGCCGAACGGCTGGGGGCGCACTCGGTGTGGACGACCGAACATCACCTGTTCGAAGATGGCTACATCACCCAGCCGCTCACCTTCCTCGCTGCCGTGGCCGCGCGCACCCGGCGCGTGCGCCTGGGCACGGCCATCCTCTTGGCGCCGCTGCGCATTGCCCCGCTGATCGCCGAGGAGGCCGCGGTGGTCGACATCATCAGCGGTGGCCGCCTGGATCTGGGACTGGGCGCCGGCTACCGCGTGCCCGAATTCGAGCTCTACGGGGCAGACATCACCAAGCGCTACGGCACGACGCTGTTGCGCGCGCGGGAAATCCGCCGGATCTGGGCGGAGGATCGACTGCGCCCGATGCCGGTGCAGCAGCCGGTGCCGCTATGGCTGGGATTCCAGGGCCCGAAGAACGCCTACAAGGCAGGCCTTCAGGGCGATAACCTGCTGACCGCCACGGGGAGCCTTTACGAGCCCTACCGGCAGGGCCTCGTCGATGGCGGCCACGATCCCGCAAGCGGGCGCATGGCGGGCGGCCTGCAGGCCTGGGTCACCGAGGACCCGGAGCGGGACTGGCCGATCGTCAGCAAATATGTCGCCACCCAGCTCGACAGCTACCGCTTCCACATGGTCGAGGGAACCGACCAGCCGCCGCCGCGCCCGGTCGACATGGACAAGATGCGCGCGCGCGCCCTGACCAACCGGCTCGACTACTTCATGTACGGCACGCCCGAGCGGGTCGCCGCGCAGATCAGGGAATTCACGGCGGGCGCCCCGGTTGAGACGGTGTTCCTCTGGGCCGCCTACCCGGGAATGCCTGAGGCGATGGTGACGCGCAACGTGCACACGATCTGCGCCCGTCTGAGGCCGCTGCTGAGCGAGCTGTGAGGCGGCTGGCGGTGCGCGCCGACCGTCAACCTGCCCCGCGCGCCAGCCGGGCCGGGTCGATTTCCAGCGGGCGCATGTAGGCCGGGTCGTTGCGGTCGCGCGAGGTGGGGGCAAACAGGGCATCGCCGGCCTGGCCTTCAGGGTCGAAGGCAGCGCCCAGCGAATTGATCACGCAGATGCGCCGCACGATTCCCCAGCGGCCATCGCGCCGTTCGAGCCGGTCGATGTAGCGGCCGGACGTCGTCGCCTGGTGCGGTGCCTCCCGGTTGACCGCATGAAAGGTGAAATGGGTTTCCGCATGGGCCACGTTGCCATCGATCTCGCACAGGTGATTGGAGATGCTGTGCAGGGTGCGCAACTGGTGGCGCTGGTGGTAGTCGAAGGCCCAGTCGATGAACCCTTCCACGCCGCCGACGAACTCCCCGTGATCGTCGATCGCGTCGTCATGGTAGGCTGACCGCACCGCCTCGCGATCGAAGCGGTCCACCCCCCGGCAATAGCGGTTCAGGCAGTCCAGAATCTCCTGGCGGTCCTTGAGTTCGCGAACAATCGCCTCGAGATCGCTGTTCATATCATGCTCCACGCTCGGCCAGCGCCAAGTGGCCGACTGCCAACCTTCATAGCTATGCCCGCGAGGCTCAGACACGGTGCGGGACCAATATCCGGCATGTGATCGTATGCGCCGGTGGACCGCGCGGGTCGGCCTGCGGCTTGGCTGGTCCTGGCCATTGTGCGAAACCTCGGTTGCGGGAATAAAACCAGTCCTGGGGGCAGGTGCCCGGAAGATGTCTAGGAGCAAAGCCAATGCCGACGCAGTCGCTGATCCGCTCGGAGATCGTGGACAATGCGATCGCCGGACTGATTGCCGATGGGCGCGAAATCGGCATCCAGGTAGCCGCCTATCTGGACGGTCGGCTGGTCGTCGATAGCTGGGGCGGACTCGCTGATCCCGCGACGGGCAGGGCGGTCGATGGCGATACCCTGTTCAACATGTTCTCGGTGACCAAGCCGCTGGCCGCCACGGCCCTGCACATCCAGGTGGCTCGCGGCCTGGTCGACTACGATGCCAGGGTTGCTGACTACTGGCCCGAATTCGCTGCCAACGGCAAGGGGGCGACGACCGTTCGCCACGTTCTGACGCACCGGGCTGGCATTCCCCAGATGCCCGAAGGCGTCACACCCGAGCTGATGTCTAACTGGGACTGGATGATAAAAGGGCTCGAACAGCTCACGCCGCTCGCCCCCCCGGGCGAGAAGGCACTGTACCTGTCGATGACCTTCGGCTGGCTGGTGGGCGAAATCGTGCGCCGGACTGATCCGGCCCATCGCACGATCGGTCGGTTCATCCGTGAGGAAATCGCCCTGCCTCTGAACGCGCCCGACATCTGGGTAGGCCTCCCGGACGACCAGGTCGGACGGGTGGCGAGGCTGACCAATGCGGCCCCGCCGCTTCCTCCGGAACACCTGCCGCCGCTGTACACCGCCTCTATGCCGCCACAGGTCGATCTCATCCCCGAAGTGTTCGAGCGTCCCGACGTACGCCGGGCGGAAATCGCCGGGGTTGGCGGGATTTTCAGCGCGCGCAGCTGCGCCCGGTTCTGGGCGATGCTCGCGCAGGGTGGCGAATTGGATGGGGTGCGGCTCCTGCCCGCCGATCTCGTGGCCACGTTCAACACAC
The DNA here is from genome assembly GCA_035719485.1 of Novosphingobium sp. Classification (GTDB taxonomy): domain Bacteria; phylum Pseudomonadota; class Alphaproteobacteria; order Sphingomonadales; family Sphingomonadaceae; genus Novosphingobium. Next base: position 7,374 of record DASTGC010000236.1, on the reverse strand, counting down.
CGCGACCGTTCAGCGACGAGCCTGACCCCGTCATGTTCGGCCTGCCGCTCCCTCTGGGCATCGCCGGGTTCTGGCTTGGGGGCGATAATCCCCCGGTCGCGGCGGCCAAACATCCGCGCGCCCTGTGCCACCCCGGGGCCGGCAACTCGATAGGGTTTGCCGATCCGCAGACCCGCCTCGCGGTTGCCATCACCCACAATCGGATGCAGGCCGTCTACACGCGGGAAGAGGATACTGCGCTGATCATAGCCGAGGCCGTTCGTGAGCAGTTGGGGATCGACTGAGCGCTTTGTCGCGGCTGTTGCGGGAGCACAGGCTGACATGACCACGCTCGTCTTCGTCGAGGCTGACGGTCGCCGGGTGGCAGTTGCGGCTCGTGATGGTGAAAGCGTCATGCTGGCCGCGCGTCGGGCGGGGGTTGAGGGTATCGTTGGCGAATGCGGCGGCGGGATGTCGTGCCTGACCTGCCATTGCTTCGTTGCACCTGACGTGGCCGAGCGGATCGCACCGGCCAGTGAAGCTGAAACCGCCTTGCTCGACTGCCTTATCGAGCAGCGCAAAACGAGTCGCCTGTCCTGCCAGATCGTGGTCCACCCCGGTCTGGAAGGCGCTGTGTTCGAACTGCCCCAGTGGCAGGGGTGAACACACACACGAAGGGCCGGATTGCCGCGGCGGGCATATTGCCTGCAATCGCGATGCAACCGCCATGCGTTTGGTATGAAGCAAGAGCAGGCGTGCGGCTGATCGCCGGATGACCCTCAAGAAAAGGACCGCTTGGATATGGCAACCAAAGCAAAGCACGCCGCCCCGGCGCCGAGGCTGGACCCGTCATTCTACCTGTCGCGCGATTTTGCACGCGGTGAAAACGAGCACCTCTGGGGCAATGTCTGGCTGGTTGCCGGGCGCACCGAAGAGCTCAAGAACGTCGGTGATTTCCTCACCTTCAACATCGCCAATGAATCGATCGTCGTGGCCTTGGGGAAGGACGGGCTTGTCGCCTATCACAACGTCTGCCCGCACCGCGGGCGGCGCCTGGCGGATGGCTGCGGCCGTGCCAGCCAGTTCCGCTGCAAGTATCACGGGTGGAGCTTCAGCCTCGAAGGCAAGAACACCCAGGTACTCGACCGGGACGACTGGGAGGGTGCCCTCGACGATGAACGGCTCGACCTGTGGCCGGTCCGCGTCGACACCTGGGGCGGTTTCATCTGGATCAGCACGAACATGGAGGGCGAATCCCTCGCCGAATACCTTGAGACCATTCCCGAGTATCTCGATCCCTTCGAACTGGAGGAAATGCGGTTTCGCTGGAAGGTCGAGCTGCATCTCCCGGTCAACTGGAAGGTCGCGCTCGAAGCCTTCATGGAAGGCTACCATGTCGCCGCTACCCATCCCCAGCTCATCAAGGTGGCGGGTAACGATTATTCGCAAAGTTTCGCGCAGGGGAAGCATGCGCATTTCGGCTACTGGAAGGACATCCAGCCCCTGGGTACCAGCTCGCCGCGGCTTGCCGGCAATGTCTATGCCGATGCGCGGGAGGGCGTGGTCGAGTTCTTCCGTCAGATCGAGGAGGATCTGAACGCGATCCAGACGGATCGGGACTTCCACGCCGCCAAGAAGATCCTCGACCTGCTGCCGCCCGACGTGGATGCCATGACCGCGATGATGACCGCCATCGAACTGGGGCGCCAGGCTGCTATCGAGGACGGCACAAGCTACCCGGAAAAGCTGACGTTCGAAGCGCTCGGCAAGGCCGGTAGCGACTGGCACATTTTTCCGAACTGCGTGACGCTGCCCTATTTCGACGGCGCGCTGTGGTATCGCGCCCGGCCCGACAGCCGCGATCCAGACAATCCCGAGAAGTGCATCTTCGAGATCTGGTCGCTCAAGCGGTATGCCCCGGGCAAGGAGCCGGTGATCGAAACGCGCGTCATCACCGACCCGGTGCACGAGAGCGTCGGCCTGATCCTCGACCAGGACATCGCCAACATGACGGAGGTCCAGGCCGGCATGAAATCGAGCAAGTTCCACTACGCCCGTCCCAACCCGGTGCAGGAGGTTGAGGTTATCAATTTCCATCGCACGCTGGAGCGTTACGTGTTCGGACAAATACGCGGTTGAATTGTCGGCGGGTCGCGATGTCAACCCACCCGAACAACTGTTCGGTTTTGATTGCCCGGGCCGTCGAATCAGGGTATGAGATGCGAGTTCGACCGCAGGCCCGGCACGCCGGAGCTGAATGAAAACAATCCCAGGTCACAAGGAGTTGAACATGGCTGGCTCACGAGCAGCGCTGAAGTCCGTCGATACGACGGCACCCCATTATGACGGCCCGATCTTTGATGCCGACTCGCACATCCAGGAAAAGGATTACTCGTTCTGCGAGAGGTACCTGCCCAAGGAATTTCACAAGGACTGGCTGCCGCAGCGCAAGTATGGCCCGGATGGGCAGTTCGGCATGTTCCTGGGCGATTCATACCGCATCGAGAACGCGGCCCTCGATCCGGACGGGCTGATTCCGCCGCCGGGCAAGCTGAAGGAATGGCTGCTCGCCATTTCGACTGGCGACAGCGTCATGGCGGCCTTCACTCCCACTCCTGATATGAGCGAACTCGAGCCCCGTCTCGCCAAGCTCGATGAGTTCGAGGTGGAAGGCTGCGTCATGTTCGTGGGCGAGTTCGTCTCGTGCTTCGGCCAGATCCTCCTGCAGGCCGAGAAGCTGGGCAACGCGGGAGCGAATGCGCTGTTTCACGCCTGGAATGAGTACCTCGTCAAGGAATGGGCCCTCAACGCCCGCGACCAGCTTTACACCACGGCGGTCCTTTCGCTGCACGATCTCGACTGGGCGGTGGCCGAGGCCAAGTGGCTGGTCGAGAACGGCCTGCGCGTCTGCGTCATGCCGATGGGGCCCTTCGGCGGCAAGTCGCCGGCCGACCCCTACTTCGACCCGTTCTGGAAGGTGCTCAACGATGCTGGCGTCGTCGTGACCTTCCACGTCTCGGAAGCGAATTTCATGCACCCGGTCATCCGCGAATGGGGTGAAGAACCGCTGCAGAACCGCAAGAACGGGCAGACTGCGTGGCAGTGGATGTTCGCCTACAGCGAAATCCCGGTCATGATGACCATGGCCAATTTCATCTACTGGAATTTCTTCGAGCGCTTCCCCAACATCAAGATGGCGAGCGTGGAGAACGGGGCCGAGTGGCTGCCGCGCTTTCTCTACAAGATGGACAAGATGCGCGGTATGGCCCGCAGCGGTTTCTGGCCGATGGGCCAGTTGAAGGAGCGCCCCTCGACCATCTTCAAGCGCAATTGCTTCGTGGTGGCCTATCCCGAAGATGACATCAAGGGCATCGTGGACCAGCTCGGCGGCGACGCCAGTTGCCTGCTGATGGGCTCCGACTATCCCCATGCCGAAGGCGTGGCCCGCCCGCGCGACTTCGTCGAGGAAGGGTGCCAGGGGCTCACCCCGGAACAGATCGAGCAGGTGATGTTCTCGAATGGCCGACGCATGCTGCCGCGCGGGCGGACCGGCATCGTCGCCTGATAGTCCGGAGATCGCGCAAGAACGGGGGGCAGGCCCGACCTGCCCCCCTTTTCATGGCCGGATAACTCCCGCCGGCAGTTGCGAGATCAGGTCCGGGGCATATTCCCGCTGGCCATCAGCTCGCCCAGTTCGACGGTCGTGCTGAGGTGGGCATTGCAGCCCCCGTCCACCTGCAGGATCTGGCCGGTGACGAAGCGTGCGCGGTCGGAGGCCAGGAATGCAACGACCTCGCCGATGTCCGAGGGCCGGCCGAACTGCCCGATGAGCGTGTGGCGTCGGTAGATTTCGCGCAGTTCCGGCGAGAGGCCATACTTGAGTGCGGAGGTCTCGATCGGGCCCGGCGCGACCGCATTGCAGCGGATGCCCTGGGCGCCGTACTGGGTGGCGATGTAGCGGGTCAGCACTTCGACCGCACCCTTGGAACTGGCGTAGGCGGTGGTGAAGTGCTGGCCGCCGACCGCGGTGCCCGAGCTGATGTTGATGATAGAACCCCCGCCATTCCTGATCATTTCGGGGATGGCGTGCTTGCACATCAGCATCGTGCCGCGGGCATTCACGGTGAAGGTCTCGTCCCACAAGGCCACGTCCATATCAGCCACCAGCATGTCGGCGCCGACGACGGTGCGCGCTGCGTTGTTGTCGATGATGTCCAGGTGCCCGAAGCGTTCCACGGTGAAGGCGACCAGCGCCTTGATCGACTCTTCGCTGGAGAGGTCGACGGAGCAGGATGCGACCGTATAGCCCTGGTCGGCCAGTGCTCGGGTCGTTTCGGCCAGCAGGTCCGCGTTGACATCGGCCAGCACCACGCTCGCGCCTTCTCGCGCCATCACCGCCGCCGTTTCAGCCCCGATATTGCCGGGATTGGCGGCGCCCGTGACGATCGCGACCTTGCCCTGCAGTTCTCCGCCCAACGTACCCATCCCCAACCTCCTGCATGTCCGCACTTGTATCGTTTGGCGAATACCCGCCGACTATCGAGTCGGTAAATGTGCCCATCTGCAAATCACATCTCTGACACTTGAGCTTCCTCGACCATAGCTAGGGCGATTGCCGCTTGGAGCACAGGCTTTAACCGGTAACCTGCCCGACAAATGCCAGGTTGATCCGGCGGCCGCTGTCACCCTCCGCGATGTCGCCCTGGCGCTGATCGAACGGGAGTGAGCGATGGACTTGGAACTGTACGGCAAGCGCGCGCTGGTTACCGGAAGCAGCTCGGGTATCGGCGCCGCCATCGCACGCGTGATGGCGGCCGAGGGCGCGACCATCATGGTTCACGGCCGCGACGAAGCCAAGACGATGGCGGTCGCCCAAAGCCTGGTCGATGCGGGCGCGAAAGCCAGCTACGTCACCGGTGAACTGAGCCTCGAGGAGGATTGCGCCAGGGTGGCCCAGGCAACGCTCGACGCCTTTGGCGGGGTCGATATCCTGATCAACAACGCTGGCGGCATGGCGGCTTCCAACCGCCCCGACAGTACCGCCGAAAGCTTCAACCGGCCGTGGCTGCAGACTCCCTGGGACGACTGGCGCTGGACCTACGAGCAGAACGTGGGTTCGTCTGTCCGGCTGATCCAGGCCCTCGCTCCGGGAATGATCGAGCGGGGCTGGGGCCGCATCATCAACATCTCCAGCGCCTCGGCAACGCAGAGCGAGCCTGATCTGGCTGACTACCAGCCGGCCAAGGCGGCCATCACCAACATGACGACCGGCCTTGCCAAATCGCTCGGCGGGACCGGTGTGACGGTGAATACGGTGACGCCGGGGACGATAGCCACGGAAGGGGTGCGCCAGGGGTTCGTGGAATGGGCCAAGCAGCTCGGCTGGACGAACCTTGACTGGTCCGAGATCGAGCGGCGCTTCACCTCCGAAGTCATCCCCCAACCGACCAAGCACTTCGGGCGACCGGAGGACATAGCCCGCATGGTTGCCTTCATCGCCAGCCCGCAGGCCAGTTACATGACCGGAGCCAATTACCGGGTGGATGGCGGGCAGTGCCGATCGATCAACTGAGGGCTGCGGCGTGAACGACCTCGAACGGCTGCTGGCGATCGAAGAGATCAAACAGCTGAAGGCCCGGTATTTCCGCTTCGTGGATACGAAGGACTGGGAGGCATACCGATCGGTGTTCGCGGACGACGTGGTTGTCGACGTTTCGGCCAGCGTGCCCAATGGCCTGGTCACCGGCGGCGATGCGGCAGTCGAACTCGCGCGCCGCAGCCTGGCCGGTGATGTCACCAGCGTCCATCATGGCCATTGCCCGGAGATCGAGATCGTCTCGCTCACCCAGGCGCGCGGCATATGGGCGATGGAGGACAGGCTGTCGTGGGGGACGGCCAGCGCGTTCCCGGGACAGACCATGCACGGCATGGGGCATTACACCGAAACTTACGAGAAGACCGATCGCTGGCGGATCAAGACCATGAAGCTGACGCGCCTGCGCTGCGATTTCCAGCCAGGCGGCTCGGCCGACTAGGCGGCAAGGGCTGCCGGAGCATCAGGCCTGGAGCACTGCAATTTGAGGGAGCCCCCCATGCATTACGATACCCTCGTCTGGATCAGCGGTGCAAACCACGGCTTAGGTGCCGGACTTGCCGCGACGGTGCCTTATCCCAGCGCGCGGATCATCAACCTCTCGAACGTTGCAGATCCGAGCATCGAAACGGTTCTCTTCGACTTGAAGGACCCGGCGACGTGGGACGCTATCGGCGATCATTTTCGCGAAACCCTGCGCGGGTTCAAAGGAAAGCGGGTCATCTTCATACACAACGCGATCGTTGCCGGCCTCGGCTATGTGACGGAGGTAGACCGCGCGGCCTACCAGACGGAGTTCATCGCCAATTCGCTGGCGCCTATGATCCTTGGCGACATGTTCCTGAGCGCCATTGGGGAAGGCTATGAATCGGGCCTGGTGATGATCACCTCGGGCGGCGCGCGGTCGCCGTTCGAGGCGCATTCAGCCTATTGCGCCGCCAAGGCAGCGGTGGAGATGTGGGTGCGCACCGTTCGCCGCGAGTTCAAGCGGCGGGGCAAGAAAACCTGGATCGTTGCGGTGCGGCCGGGCTTTGTCGACACCCCGTCGATCCGGGCGGAAGCGGAACTACCCTATGAGGTCTATCCGCTCGGCCCGCAGATCCGCAAGCAGCTGGCGGAGCGGCAGGATGTCATGTCGCCGGAAGAGGCTGCCCGCGGGATCTGGGCGATGCTGCCGCCGAGCGGAGCGGAATCGATCCTGCTCCAGGGCAAGCTTGTGGTGCCCGAGGAGCGATAGACGGGCCCTTCTTGCCGAGCTGGGCTCAGGGCTTCGCGTTGTGCGCCTTTGCCGCGACATCCTTCGCGGCGATGTAGCCGAAGGCAAAGGCGGGCGAGATGCTCGCACCGGGACCGGGATAGCTGCGACCCATCACGGACGAGGTGCAGTTGCCGGTGGCATAGAGCCCCTCGATGATCGATCCGTCGGCCCGCACCACCCGGGCTTTCTCGTCCGTCACCACGCCGCCGAAGGTGCCCACGTCACCCGGGAAGATGCGGGTTGCGTAGAACGGGGCCTTGGCGATGGCGCCGACGCAGGGGTTGGGCTTGTGGGTCGGATCGCCGCGGAAGCGGTCGTACTGGCGCTCACCCTTGTGGAACTCCTCGTCGATCCCGGTCTCGGCAAAGCGGTTGTACCGCTCGACCTGTGCGGCGAGACCGGACGGGTCGATGCCCGCCTTGACTGCCAGTTCCGCGATCGTGTCCGCCTTGATCAGGAAGCCGGATTCCAGCCATTTCTTGATGGGCTTGGTGCCGGGCATGAACGTGGCATAGGCATAGTCGCGCATGGCCTGATCGTCGAA
>DASTGC010000235.1:0-4279 GCA_035719485.1 Novosphingobium sp. | reverse complement strand
GGTAACGCGGAGCAAGCTGCATCCCGATCAAAAGCCGCGGACGAGGGAAACCCGAGTGATATGCGGACCGGCCTCGCCACCGGACTGCATGGGAATGTCTATTTAAACAGTAGAGATTATCGCGTGTCAACCGCAAGGTTTGTTTGAGGGCTCGAAAGCAGAGCTTTGGGTTTCCCGATCCCGATTCCGGATGGTCACCGCCCGACTTGGGAATGGGTCGGATCGGCGCAGAAACGATTGTCTATTAAATCAATAGACATTAGTGTCCGAGAGGTCGGGACGTAATCCGAGTCGACCGGCGCGTTTTCATCACGGAGACAAGCCGATGCCCCTCGATCGTCATACTCAATCCACAACCAATCCGCTGCTGTTGATCATCCCCGGTTTGAACGACAGCGGCCCCGGCCACTGGCAGACACGGTGGGAGCAGGTCCTGCCCGATGCGGGCCGGGTCGAACTCGGCATGTGGGACGATCCGCACCGTAACACATGGGTAAACCAGCTCAATCTCGCCATCCACCGGGCCGATCGACCGGTGGTGCTGGTGGCGCACAGCCTGGGCTGTCTGACTGTCGCCTGGTGGGCCCAATACGAGCAGCCGGGCCCGCACGGCCCGGTGATCGGCGCCCTGCTCGTCGCCCCGCCGGACGTCGACCGGCCCGGACTGGACCCGCGGCTCGCGCGCTTCTCTGCCTGCCCCCGCCGCGAACTACCGTTTCCCAGCGTGGTCGCGGCCAGCCGCAACGATCCCTATTGCCAGCCCCGCGCGGCCATGGCCCTTGCGCGCGACTGGGGCAGCACCTTCGTCGACGTAAGCGACCATGGCCATATCAATGCCCAGAGCAACCTCGGCGACTGGCCCGCGGGCCAGCGCTTGCTTGCCCGGGTAATCGCGGAGGCGACGGGGCAAATCGTGCCCGGGGCCGGCGCTGCGTCCGACGCGCCAGTGCGACCGAACTGGTCGCCCGTCCGGTGGAACGGGGCCTGGGCCGATCCCAGGAACCAATCATAGGATGTTCGGGAGCCTCCACTCGGCTGGACGGCACACTGGCCGACACCATGCGCGGCTTGCCTCAGCGGGCTTGATCGCGGGCGAAATCGGCGCAGGATCGGGCCCACGGGCCAGAACGACTCGGAGAGTGGCAATGCAAAGCCTGTGGACCCCCTCCTTCCTGATTCGGCGGATCGACCGCTGCTACCTTGTCGCGAGCTGGGCGAGGTCGGCCGAGCGGCGCCTGGCCTACCTCGAACTGGCGCGGCATTACCGCAGGATCCTGACACAGATGCGCAACCCGGCATCGTTCGTGCCGTTTGGCCTGGTGCCGCGCGATATCTTCGCCAACACCGGTCGCGGGGTCCAGGCGACGGCCTGAACCGCAGTCTCCACCGCTGTCGCCAACCCTTGGCAGGGACGCGCGGGGCTGCTAGCAACCTGCCCACGCGGGGCAAAGCAACCTCCCGTCCAGGCCGGTCGGCCCAAGCGTTGCCTTGATAGTCCGCCGCCGAGGCGGACGGTAGAGGCTTGACCGTGACAGACCAGCAATCCGCTTCGCTTTACGCGCCGTCGTCCGCCGTGACATCTCCAGCCGCAGCGCCATCAGATCTGCCCCACACGCCATCCTTCGGAGAACTCGTGGCCGTCTCCGCGCGGATCGGCTGCCTGAGTTTCGGCGGACCGGTCGGCCAGATCGCGCTGATGCACCGCGAGCTGGTCGAGGAGCGCGGATGGGTGAGCGAGGAGCAGTATCTTCACGCGCTCAATTTCTGCCACCTGCTGCCGGGGCCGGAAGCCCAGCAGCTGGCGATCTGGATCGGCTGGAAACTGCACGGGGTGAAAGGCGGCCTGGTCTCGGGCCTGCTGTTCGTCCTGCCGGGGGCGGCAGTGATGCTGGCGCTCTCGATCCTCTACGGCTTTGCCGCGAAGCTCGGGTGGTTTGCCGCGCTGTTCCTGGGGATCAAGGCCGCGGTGCTGGCGATCATCGTCCAGGCCCTGCTGCGCGTCGCCGGACGGGCACTCAACACGCGGTTCAAGCAGGGGATAGCGATCACTGCGCTGCTTTGCCTGTTCGTGTTCAACCTGCCTTTCCCGCTGGTCGTTATCGGCGCCCTGCTGCTGGGGACGATGGTGGCGGCATGGCGGCCGGGCTGGCTCAAGCTGGGCGCCGCGGAGGTGCCGGCGGCCATGCCCCCGCAGCCATGGGGACAGAGCCTCGTTGCAGTGCTGGCGGGCGGCGCCTGTTGGGCCGCGCCGCTGGTGCTGGTACTGGTGGCGCTGGGGCCGGACCACGTGCTGTGGCAGATCGGCAGCTTCTTCTCGCGCCTCGCCGTGGTCAGCTTTGGCGGGGCCTATGCGGTGCTCGCCTACATGGCGCAGGCGGCAGTGCAGGACTATGGTTGGCTGCGCGCGGGCGAAATGGCCGACGGCCTCGGCCTCGCCGAGACGACCCCGGGGCCGCTGATCATGGTCACCCAGTTCGTCGGCTACCTTGCCGCCTTCCGCGCACCCGCTCCGTTCTCGCCGCTGGCCGCGGGCGTGCTCGGCGCGGTACTGACCACCTGGGTGACCTTCGCCCCATGCTTCCTGTGGGTCTTTGCCCTGGCGCCGTGGATAGAGCGGCTGGAGCATGCCCGGCGGCTGAAGGGCGGGTTGGCGACGCTGACCGCCGCAATCGTCGGCGTGATCGCCAACCTTTCGCTGTGGTTCGCGCTGCACGTGCTGTTTGCCCGGGTCGCCACGGTCAGCGCGGGACCGGCGCGCCTGCAGGTGCCGGACCTCGCCAGCCTCGACTGGCGCGCGCTGGCATTGGCGGTCGCCGCCGCGCTGCTGATCTTCAAGGCGCGGTGGAACGTGATCCGCGTGCTGATCGCGGTGGCACTCGGCGGGCTCGTGCTGGGGCAGCTCGGCTGACGCCTCAGCGGCTGTGGGCCGCGTCCTCGGCGATGAACCGGCGTGAGCGGACGATCATGTCGACCCAGTCGGCAAAGGCGGCGGAGACCTGCTCGACCTTGTCCTTGAGCGGGCCATCCCTGAGGCAGCCGCTCTCGTCGAAGGAATCATCGGAGACGTGGCTGAGATAGGCCTCCGGCTGCTGCATCACCGGCATGTTGAGGAAGACGCAATCCTGGCGCAACTGGTGATTGGCGCCGAATCCGCCGAGCGAGCCGGGCGAGGCGCTGACAATGGCGGCCGGCTTGCGATCCCATACGCTCTGCCCATAGGGCCGCGAGCCGACGTCGATCGCGTTCTTGAGCACGCCAGGAACACCGCGGTTGTATTCCGGCGTGCAGAACAACACCCCATCGGCCGCAGCGATTGCCTGGCGGAACCGGGCATAGGGTTCGGGCGAGGCCGCGTCATAGTCCTGGTTGTAGGGGGCGAGGTCCGAGATCTCGACGATCCGGCAATCCAGCCGGTCGGCCGAGAAGGCGCAGATCGAGCGGGCCACCTTCCGGTTCAGGCTGCCCTTGCGCAGGCTGCCGACAATGATTGCGATGTGATGGCGGTCCATGGCCGATCTCCTTGTGCGGCAACAATGATGGCCGCAATGATTGGTTGCATCGCTCACCTCGCGTCAAGCGGCCTGACTGCGATGCGCCCCGGGCGCGGCCTCCCGTACGCGGTGCAGCGGCTTGCCGGGCGCGGTTTCCCTGCTATGGACCCGCGAGCGAATCTCCCCGGGAAGGACGGCAATGGCCAAGATCAAGGTAGCTAATCCCATCGTCGAAATGGACGGCGATGAAATGACCCGCATCATCTGGCAGTGGATCCGCGAGAAGCTGATCCTGCCCTACCTCGATGTCGACCTGAAGTACTACGACCTTTCGGTCGAGAACCGCGACGCCACCAACGATCAGGTGACCGTGGACTCGGCCAACGCCACCAAGCAGTATGGCGTGGCGGTCAAATGCGCGACGATCACGCCGGACGAGGCCCGCGTCGAGGAGTTCAAGCTCAAGAAAATGTGGAAGTCGCCCAACGGCACGATCCGCAACATCCTGGGCGGCGTCGTCTTCCGCGAACCGATCGTGATCTCCAACGTGCCGCGTCTCGTCCCCGGCTGGACCGATCCGATCGTGATCGGTCGCCACGCCTTCGGCGACCAGTACCGCGCGACCGACACCCTGATCCCCGGCCCCGGCAAGCTGCGCCTCGTCTGGGACGGCACCGACGGCCAGAAGATCGACCTCGACGTGTTCGAGTTCCCGTCGTCCGGCGTCGCCATGACGATGTACAACCTCGATGATTCGATCCGCGACTTCGCCCGTGCCTCGATGAACT
>DASTGC010000234.1:0-7016 GCA_035719485.1 Novosphingobium sp. | reverse complement strand
GTTGGCGCGGGCCAGGTAGAACGTAGTTGGATTAGGGTTGCGCGTCAGAGCGACGACTGCCGGAGCAGTAAGTGCAGCGGTAATCGTCGCGCGGTCGGCGGCCGACAGGAACGGGTTGCTCAGCGGGATCGCCAGGTAGTTGTTGGCGGCGCCGAACAGGAGGGCCGAACCGTTGTAGGCCGGATCGGTCCGTAGCGTCGTGCCGCGGCTGTTGGCGTAGGACAGGCCCAGGTGGGCGGTGATCCCGTCGCTCAGCTCGTAATGCGCCTTGGCATAGCCCACGTAGCGACGCAGCGGCGTGAGCAGGCTGGTGACCGTGGCCTGGTTGAAGCCCATACCACCGGCATAGGCGAACGGCACGCCGGTGGCGGTGCCGTAGCTGAACGGCGCCAGCTGGCCGCTCGCGTTGAAGGCGAGCGCCTGCCCAATGATGGCCGGGCTGCGGATGTCGAACGGCTTCACCGCGCCAGGCAGCGTCGCAGGACTGACGACCGGGATGCCGTAGTCGGACACAACGGTAAGCCGCGTGTTCGGCACGTAGACGTTCTTGAAGGCCGAGGTGCCGGTCACCGGCGGCAGGTAGCCGGGGGCGTCGCGGGTCATGTCGCGGTCGGTGGCGAGCAGGCCGTCGCTCTGGGTATATTCGAAGCTGGCGACGATCGCGCCGCGGCCGCCGGCGAATTCGGTTCCGGCGAGGACGCCGAGGCGATACTGGCTGGCATCGCCATGGCCGGAGACACCGGCCTGGCCGTCCACCTTGATGCCCTGGTAGCGGTCCTTGAGCACAATGTTCACCGTGCCCGCGATTGCGTCAGAGCCGTAGATGGGCGCGCCGCCGATGGAGACGGTCTCGATCCGGTCGACCAGCAGGGTCGGGATCGTGTTGATGTCCACTTGGCTTCCTGGATCACCGGCACCGAATACCGAAGCACTGCTGGAGGCGACCGAGCGGCGGCTGTCGATCAGCACGAGGGTGCGCTGCGAGCCAAGACCGAGATAGTCAAGGTAGGTCTGGCCCGATCCGAACGGGCCGGCCTGAGTACCGATTGGGCTGCTCGCCCCCGGCGTGGTGAACGAGAAGGCGGGCGAACGCTTGAAGCTTTCCTCTATCAGGACATCGCCCGAGCGTTCGAGTGTGGCACCGGTGGTTACCTGCGTCGGTGCGGTTGCGTCCGCACGCAGGCGGGCGATCCTCGAGCCGGTGACCACGATGGTCGCGGCGTCCGGCGCTTCGGCGACGGGAGCGGACGTGGCTGCGGAGTCCGCGGCCTGCGCGGGCTGTGCCGCCATGCACGCCAGCAGCGAAACGCCTGCCAGTGCTGACCGGTTAATCTTGCGCCTCATTGAATTCGCGTCCCTTGTTTCAAATCCGGCCTGCGGCCAGTGAGCCCCGCGCGCGGCGCGAGTGGCCACACGTTGTCAGTCGGGTTATACGGCCACATGGTAAACGAAGGATAAATCGCTCCCCTCCGCGTGGTGCCGCGATCGACAGAACTCGGCACCTTTCAAAGGATAAGGTGCAAGTGCCGTTTGACCGCAGGACCCCGGAGCGCCTATTTAACCGCGCGATTAAGTTGAGGCTCCGCCTGACGTGGCGGCAGGGCCCGGCAGGGAAACAGGCGACCCGATGGATTATCAGTGGCGGGCAGGGTGAAGACGGCGATCGCGAGTGGTTCGCGGCTGGCCGAGCAGCCGGGCAGGTCAGCCCCTGATGGCGGAGCGAGCGACGCCCGGGGCCAGCTGCTGGACGCGGCCAGCGCGATCATGCGCCAAGGTGATATCGAGGATGTCTCGCTTTCGGCGCTCGCGGCACGCTCCGGGCTGAATTCGGCACTGGTGAAATACTACTTCGGCAATAAGGCCGGCCTGCTGCGCGCCTTGATTGATCGGGAATGGAGCGCGCGCGTGCGCCAGATGGAAGCGCTGATCGCAAGCGACTTCGACCCCGAGACCAAGCTGCGCATCCACATGGCCGGTGTGGTCGACAACTTTTTCCGCCAGCCATACACCCACCGCCTGCTCCTGCGGATGATCCGCGAGAGCGCGGAGCCGCAAGCCCGCCGCCTCGCTGACAGCTACCTGAAGCCCATGTTCGTTGCCTACGAGGCGCTGATCGCGCAGGGCGTGGCGGCAGGCGTATTCCGGCCGGTCGATCCCCAGCTTTTCTATTTCACCGTGATCGGCGCGGCGGACCGGTTCTTTACTGCCCAGTTGGCGCTGCGCTATTGCTCGGATACGGAGGTGCTCGACGAGAGCCTGCGCGACCGCTACCGGGCGCATCTCAACGATTTCGTCGTGGCCGGAATCCTCGTGCCCATCGCCTGAGGGCGCCGGGTTCGGGCTGATGACGCCAGCGGGAGCAAGGCATGGGACGTGGCTGGCACATCGGCATCATCGGCGGCTCGGGCCTGGCCGACGGCATCGGACTGGACGATGGCCAGGAAATCGCGGTTTCCTCTCCCTTCGGCATGCCTTCGGGGCCGGTATTCACGGGCAAACTTGGCGACTTCCGCATCACATTCCTGGCCCGCCATGGTGCAGGGCACCGGCTGCCCCCCGCATCAGTCAATTACCGCGCAAATATCGATGTCCTGAAGCGGTGCGGCGTTACCGACCTGCTCGCGCTGAGCGCCATCGGCTCTCTCCGTGAAGAGATGGCGCCTGGCCACTTTGTTGCGGTCGACCAGTTCATCGACAGGACCGTAAGCCGCGACGCGTCGTTCTTCGGCCCCGGCCTTGTCGCCCACGTCAGTCTGGCCGATCCGGTCTGTCCGCGCCTGTCGGGGTTTGCCGCTGCGGCTGCCCGGGAGGCGGGGGCCACCGTTCACGATCGCGGGTGCTATGTCGCGATAGAGGGTCCGCAGTTTTCCACCCGCGCCGAGAGCCGGCTGTACCGGCAATGGGGCGCGGACGTGATCGGCATGACCGCGATGCCGGAGGCGCGGCTCGCCCGCGAGGCGGAACTGCCCTATGCGGTGCTCGGCATGGTCACCGACTATGATGGTTGGCGTGACGAGGAGGCCGCAGTCGAGGCGGCTGAGGTCTTTGCGGTGATGAAGGCCAATGCCGAGCTGGCGCGGACGGCAGTTCAGAAGCTGATGAAACTGTTGCCGGGCGAGCGGGCTGCCAGCCCGATCGACACCGCGCTCGAACATGCGATTGCTACGGCTCCCGAGGCCCGTGACCGCAGCCTGGTCGCCCGGTTGGACGCGGTTGCCGGGCGGGTGCTCGGCTGATCGAGGCCAATCTGTGGCATGAACCGCACGGTTTCTGCAAAAGACTGTGAAGCCGACTGAAATGCTCTTGCCAACTTCGCCCGCTGGAGGCAGCGGGGCCCGATCATGAATGCCCAAACCACGCGTCTCGATCAGTTTTTGCCCTACATGCTCGCTGTTACCGCCGATGCCGTGAGCGACCGGATCGCCGAGAAATACCGCGACCGGTTCGGCATTCGCATTCCCGAATGGCGGGTTCTGGCCGTCCTGGGAGAAGCAGGGGCCAAGACCCAGCGCGACCTCGTGCGGTCTACCCATCTCGACAAGGTTGCCGTGAACCGGGCCTGCAAAGCGCTGGAGGATCGCGGTCTCGCCGCGCGCCGCGCCAATACGCGCGACGGTCGCTCGCATCATGTCGATCTTACTCCGGAAGGGCGCGCGGTCTACGAACGGATCATCCCGCTTGCGCTGGAGATGGATCAGGAAATCCTGGGCATTCTCACCCAGCCGGAACGGCAGGTACTTTACCGGCTGCTGGACCGTGTCCGCAATGGCGCACTGGGCAGCGACGAGGACATCGCCGCCTGACGATCCCGCCTCAGTCCGATTGACCTCGGCATCTCGATTGCACCCAACGAGGAGGGCCGCCGGCTTGCTCCGGTGGCCCTTGTTCTTGCCGATCTCGTTCCAGCCTCGCGGCTGGCGGTCACTTGTTCTGGTTGGCGAAGGCGTCGGCGATGGAGCAGCCCGCCGGACCAAGGATCACGATGAACAGCACCGGCAGAATGAACAGGATCAGCGGGACGGTCATGATTGCGGGCAGCCTCGCCGCCTTTTCCTCGGCGCGCATCATGCGCTCGTTGCGGAACTCGGCCGAGAGCACGCGCAGGGCACTTGCCAGCGGCGTGCCGTAGCGCTCGGTCTGGATCATGGTGGTAACCACGCCCTTCACCGCTTCGAGGTTAACCCGGTAGGCCAAGTTCTCGAAGGCCATGCGCCGCTCGGTGAGGAACGACAGCTCGATCGCAGTGAGGGTAAACTCGTCGCCAAGCTCGGGGTAGGCCCGGCCAAGTTCCTTGGCCACTCGACCGAACGCCGCATCGACCGTAAGGCCGGCCTCGGCGCAGATCACCATCAGGTCAAGCGCGTCGGGCAGGCCCTTGCGGATCGCGTCCGTCCGTTTGGATGAGATGTTGTTGATGTAGAGTTCCGGCGCCTTGTAGCCGAAGATCACGGCGGCGGCGAAGCCCATGAACCGCTTGGTGCTGCTCCATTCCGGGAACATGCTCGACCAGTAGACCACGGAGGCGGCGATCAGGCCGAAGACGATCGGCAGCACCAGCCGTCCAAAGATAACTGCAACCGCGTATTCTTTCTTGCGGATTCCGGCCCAGGCCAGTTTCTGCTGGATGTCCTGTATCTGGCTGTCCTGCAGCACCTGCAGCTTGGTCAGGAAATCGCGGAGCTGATCGGTCGTGCGGCTCTTGCGCACGAGGCTCTGGCGGCGGCGGGCGCCGCTGGTGACGATACCGGCCTTGAGCTGCTCACGCCGCTCGTTGAGCGCCTTTACGCGCTTGGCCATCGGATCGCGCACGGTGATCGCCGCGTAGATCGCGAGGACGACCGCCAGGGCGGCGACGCCGGCGAGGATCGAGCCGACAAGGATGACGTCGACCCCGAGTAGGGTGGGATGAGCGGCGGTGGTGGTTTCCATGATCGTGATTTCCCGCTCAGATTTCGAAGCTGACCATCTTGGCCATGATGAAGCCGCCGATGCTCATCCACACCAGGCCAAACAGGCCGGCAACGATCAGGCGCTCGTCGATGAAGAACTTCGCGATGTAGCCCGGGTTGATCCACCAGATGAGGCCGAACACGATAAACGGGAGCGAGCCGACGATGTAGGCGGAAGCCTTGGATTCCGAGCTCATCGCCCTGATCTTGAGTTTCATCTGGGCACGCTTGCGCAGCACGTCCGAGAGGTTGGACAGGGTCTCGGCGAGATTGCCGCCGGTTTCGCGCTGGATGGCGAGCGTGATGCAGAAAAACTGGAATTCCGGCGTACCGAGGCGGTCGGCCGTTTCCTGGAGGGCATCCTCCATGGTCTTGCCGATCTTGATCCTCTCGGTCACGAGCTTGAATTCCTCGCCGACCGGACCCGGAAGCTCGCTCGAGACGACGCTGAGCGTTTCGGTCACCGGCAGGCCCGAGCGCAGGCCGCGCACCAGCAGTTCGATCGCGTCGGGGAATTTCGAATTGAAGGCGTTGATCCGGCGTTTGATCATCGTGTTGACGATCATGTGCGGCAGGCCAAGCCCGATGACTGCACCGACCAGTAGCGAGATCAGGGCAATCCCGCTCTTGAGGAACACGATCAGCGCGATCGCTAGCGACAGACCGATCGAGGCATAGATGTAGTTGGTAAGCGACCAGTTCGTGCCGGTCCGGTGCAGCCGCAGTGCAAGGGCTTCCATGCGCGAGCCGGATCCCGCGATACGGTGGGCCTGCGGTTTGCGGGCCGCCACGGCCTTCTTGAGCTGGGCCTCGACCTTGTCGGTGGCGTTCTCGGAATGGCGGTAGCGCACCGCCTGCAGCCGACGGGCAAATTCCTTCTTCGGATCGGGGCCGAAGAACGCGCCGACGCCCATCGCCAGAACGGCGGCACCGCCGGTCGCGATGACCATCAGTTGGATCGTGTTCATCGGGCAGTCTCCGGGCGGTCAGGCAAGGTCGAACGAGCCGGGCCAGTCATGGCCGGGCCAGTGTGAGGAGGGAGAAGGGCAGGCCCGGCGCTCACGCCGGAGCCTTCTCCTTCTTGGCAAGCAGGCCCTTGAGGTCGAACTTGCCGAGCAGCGATTTCTTCGCTGCGTCTGCAGTCTCGCTGGCATCGCTCACCCCGGTGATCGCCTGGGCGATTTCCCGGACCACTGCGCCCGCCTTGGTCGTGCGGTTCGCTTCGGCGAAGGTCTGGCCGAGTTTCGCCGCGTTGGTCACCGACTTCAGATCGTAGGGGATCTGGTAGGAGACCTTGCGCTCGATCGAGGCCTCGAAGTCGGCCTTGCTGATCTCCTGCGTGGCGGTCTGCACCTTGTTGACGACGACGAAGGTCTGGACATGGGCGGCATTGGCCTTGAGCCAGGAGAGGATGCGGATCGCATCGCGTGCCGAAGACAGGGTGTATTCGGTCGCCAGCACCACGCAGTTCACATCCGCCAGCAGGTGGGGGAAGTTGATCAGCATGTTGCGCGGCAGGTCGATCACCGTCATCTCGAAGGCTTGGCGAAACTCCTCCTCGAGCTGCACGAAGGCCGAGCCATCGGTCATCAGCGGGGAGTTGATCGGGGCCTCAGCCGAAAGGATCGCGAGGTTGTCATTCGCGCGGATCATCGCGCGCTCGATGAACAGCCCGTCGATACGGCTCGGATTCTCGATGGCATCGGTCAGACCGCGGCCGGGCTCGAGGTCGAGCGTCAGGGCGCCGGTACCGAAGTGCACGTCGAGATCGAGCAGCGCGGTCGGCAGCTTATGGTCGTTGGAGAACAGCCACGCGAGCGAGGTCGCCAGCAGCGAGGCACCCACGCCACCGCGCGTGCCAACCACGGCGGTGGAAATATGGCGCTTGGCGCTGTGCGCGTCATGCGCCTTGGGCTGGCTGAAGATCGCCTGGGCCTGAAGCAACGCATCGCGCACCTGCCCGGCCGAGAGCGGCTTGAGCAGGTAGTCCTGGATGCCCGAGGCGACGAGATCGCGGTAGAGGCGCACGTCGTTGACCTGGCCGATGGCGATCACAACCGTGCCCGG
>DASTGC010000233.1:0-5382 GCA_035719485.1 Novosphingobium sp. | reverse complement strand
CGTCGCCCTCGTCAGGGGTGAGGAAGCCACCCTCAAGTACCTGTTCCGCGAACGCGGCGGCGTCCGGCTGGATCCGGCCAATGCTGCCTACGATCCGCAGCACTACGGTCCCGGCGAAGTCCAGGTCCAGGGCAAGCTCGCCGGCCTCCTGCGGCGCTACCACTAAGGCTGGGCGGGCTCCCGCGCTCCTGCGCTCACCTGCGGAGCAGCTGTTGCATTCCGGGAAATCGATGCCGGGAATTGTGACCGCCTCGGTTCCGGCGGCCGCCACCAGCCATGCTCACCCTGGCCGGCGGCAACCGTCGTCATCTGCCCACGGCCGAGATCCAGCGCCACCCCACCGCTCTGTTCCAGCAGGTGACGGTCGAGCTTGAGCACCGCCGGCCGGCACGATCGCGGCAGCCAGCGGGGCGCGATCACGATGTCGACGCGCTCGCAGGCGGCGGCGAGGTCGCGCAGGGAGGCCGGATTGGATCCACGCGCCAGCAGCAGTCGCCAGGTCCGACCGTCGCGAGCGATATCGATCGCGCAGAAGTCGGCATTGCAGCGGGACCCCGGCCAGCTGTCCAGCGGTACGATGTTGCCGTCCATCCCGGCCAGCTCGGCAAGCTTGTCGCGGGCAAATTCACTCCGGGTCTCGCGCAGCACCACCAGCTGGTCAGCCGCAAGGCGGGGAAAGCCGACATGCCGCCCGTCGCCAGAAACCAGCACGTCAGGCGGTTCCATCAGGGCCAGCATGGCCGCGCCCGCGCCCAGCGGCACCAACCCGAGCAGCCGGATCCGCCCGCTCCACAGCGCCATCCACAGGCCGCCCGCCAGGAACAAGGCATAGTTTACGCCGCCCATGGCCGGCAACATCGTCACCGCGCCGGGCTGCCCCGCGACGAACCGCGCCAGCAGCAGCAGCAATTCGAGCGACTTGCCGACCGCCCACCACACCGGCGCTCCGCCTCCTGCTACATCGAGGACAAGTGCCAGGGCAATCAGCGGCATGGTGACGAAGGTCGTCAGCGGAATAGCAATCACGTTGGCAACGGCGCCATAGACCCCCGCGCGGTGGAAGTGGTAAAGTCCGATCGGCAGCAGTGCCAGTTCGATCGCCATGCCGGTCAGCAGGATCGCGGCAAGGTGCCGCCCGCCGGACAGCCACCACGGCTCGTCCCGTCGCGCCGTGAACGCTTTCATCCAGCCAGTCTGATGCACGGCCACGATGGTCAGGACCGCCGCGAAACTCAGCTGGAAACTCGGTCCAATCACCGCCTCAGGCCAGGCCAGCATAACCGCGAATCCCGCCGCCGCCAGCAGCCGCAGCGACAGCGGCTCGCGCCCCAGCGCCAGGGCAATGAGCACCAGGAGCGCCCCCGCCACACTGCGCACAGTCGGCACTTCCGCCCCGGTCAGCACGGTATAGCCGATCCCCGCCAGCGCGGCTGCCCCCGCGGCAACCAGCGGCAACCGCACCCTCAGCGCCAGCCACGGCCACAGCGCCAGCAGCCGTACCACCAGCATATAAGTCGCCCCCATCACTGCGCTCACATGCAGGCCACTGACCGAAAGCAGGTGCGTCAGGCCGGCATCGCGCATCGCTTCCTCGTCGGCCTCGGCGATGCCGCCGCGGTCGCCGCTGGCGAAAGCCGCTGCGATGCCACCCGGCGAACCGCCCAGCCGCCCATGGATGTGGCTCGACAGGCTGCGGCGCAGCTCAGGCACGAACTGGTCGGCGCCGGCAGGCGCGAGTATCCGCACCGCCCCGGTGGCGCTGCCAGTCGCGCTGATCCCGCTGAACCAGGCTGCGCGGGCAAAGTCATAGCTGCCGGGCAGCATCGGTGGTGCCGGTGGCATGAGCCGCGCTGCGACCTGCACCTGGGCGCCTTCGCGGGCGGTGGGCGTGTCCTTTTCGAGAGGAATATTCAGCCGCACACGCACCACTCGCTCCGCTCCGCCGGGGTCCCGGATCGCCACGACCAGGCGGCTGCGTCCATCCGCCGGCTGCTCCTCGCGCGAAAGGACCACCCCGGTGAAGGTGCCGGCAACCGGCCGGTCCAACCCCGGTGTGCCGACAAGGGCGGACTTGCTCCATACCGTGGCGGTGCCCGCTGCTGCCGCCAGCGCCAGCCCGGCAACCGCCTGTCCCAGGTAAGGCCAGCGCCCATCGTCCCGCAGCATGGCATTGGCGGCCCCGGCCAACGCCAGGCAGCTCCCGATCAAGGTGATCCACTGCCACCGGTCGGGCAGGGCAAACCACGCCGCAATGCCGGTGCCAAAAGCCACAGCCAGCCACGGCGCCCGGTCAAACCCAGCCGTCGCGATAAAATGTTCGAGGGTTCCCAGCACGCTGGACAAGGTCGCGCGGGTGCGCCAAGGGGCGTGTTGCAGTGCAGCGCCAGACTGCGCAGGGGAATCGGCGACAAAGGGATCCGCCGTTGCCCCGGGCGATCCGGCGGGTGCTGCATCGCTGCTCATGGCTCGATAGGACAGGAAGCTCGGAATGATGGCAAGCGGTTCGGCGTCAGGCGAAGCGACCGGCGGTCGCCCTGTCGTCACTCGCTTTGCCCCCTCGCCCACCGGCTACCTTCACATCGGTGGCGCCCGCACGGCCCTGTTCAATTGGCTCTTCGCCCGCCACCATGGCGGCAAGTATCTGTTGCGCATCGAAGATACCGATCGCGCCCGCTCGACCGAGCCGGCTATTGCGGCGATCTTCGACGGGCTGGACTGGCTCGGCCTCCAGGGCGACGAGCCGGCGGTCATGCAGTTCGCCCGCTCCGGCCGGCATGCCGAAGTTGCCGCGCAATTGCTCGAATCGGGCCATGCCTATCGCTGCTACCTGACCCCGGAAGAGCTGTCGGCCCGGCGCTCCCGGGCTCAGGAAGAACGGCGTCCGTTCCGGATCGAGAGCGAATGGCGCGATGCCGCGCCCGATGCCACGCCGCAGGACCAGCCCTTCGTGGTGCGCATCAAGGCCCCGCGAGAGGGTGAGACCGTCATCGACGACCTTGTCCAGGGCCGGGTGACCGTCCGCAACGAAGAGCTCGACGATTTCGTCATCCTGCGCAGCGACGGCACACCAACCTACATGCTGGCAGTGGTCGTCGACGATCACGACATGGGCGTCACCCACGTGATCCGCGGCGACGATCATCTCAACAACGCCTTCCGCCAGTTGGCCATAATCACGGCGATGGGCTGGCCCGTTCCGTCCTACGGCCACGTCCCGCTGATCCACGGGCCCGACGGGGCCAAACTGTCCAAGCGCCACGGGGCGCTCGGCGTCGATGCCTACCGCGACGAGATGGGTATCCTCCCCGAAGCCCTGTTCAATTACCTGCTGCGCCTCGGCTGGGGCCATGGCGATGACGAGATCATCGCGCGCAGCCAGGCGGTCGAATGGTTCGATATCGCCCACGTCGGCAAGAGCCCCTCGCGGTTCGACCTTGCCAAGCTGCAGAACCTCAATGCCCATTACCTGCGCGAGGCCGACGATGCGCGCCTCGCCGCTCTGGTCGCGCCGCGGCTTGCCGGAACGGGGGACCTTGCGCTGCTGACTGCGGCGATGCCGGTGCTGAAGGTGCGCGCGAAAGACCTCAATGAAATCGCATCCGGGGCCGCCTTTCTCTTTGCCCAGCGGCCGCTGTCGCTGGAAGAGAAGGCCGAGGCCCTGCTGACGCCCGAGGCTCGCAGGCTGCTGGCGCAGCTGGTCAATTCACTATCGAGCCAATCGGACTGGACAAGCGCGGCGCTCGAAGCCACTCTGAAGGGGCTTGCGACCGAATGGGGGCTCGGTCTGGGTAAGCTGGCGCAGCCCTTGCGCGCCGCTTTGACTGGGCAGACAACCTCCCCGGGAATTTTCGACGTTCTGGTTCTGCTCGGCAAGGAAGAAAGCCTGGCGCGTATCGCCGCCCAGGCTACGCCGGCTGAGCACGCGTGATAAGAAGGAGTGGCACAGGTGGGTAATGTTAAGCTGGACGCCGATGGCAAGGAATTCGCCTATCCGGTGGTGAGTGGCTCGGTCGGGCCTGACGTGATCGATATCCGCAAGCTCTATGGCGAAACGGGGATGTTCACCTTCGATCCCGGCTTCACCTCCACAGCCAGTTGCGAAAGCGCACTCACCTATATCGATGGCGATGAAGGCGTGCTGCTCCATCGCGGCTATCCGATCGGCCAGCTGGCCGAGCAGTCCAGCTTCATGGAAGTGTCGTACCTGCTCCTGAACGGTGAGCTGCCGGGCAAGCAGGAGCTGGCCGATTTCACCCGCACGATCAGCCGCCACACCATGGTGCACGAGCAGCTGACCAGCTTCTACAAGGGCTTCCGCCGCGATGCCCACCCAATGGCGATCATGTGCGGCGTGGTCGGCGCGCTTTCGGCCTTCTATCACGATTCCACTGACATCGCGGATCCGATGCAGCGCCGCATCGCCAGCCACCGCCTCATCGCCAAGATGCCAACCATCGCGGCAATGGCCTACAAGTATTCGGTCGGCCAGCCGTTCATCTTCCCGGACAACAGCCTGTCCTACACCGGCAACTTCCTCAAGATGACTTTCGGCGTCCCGGCGGAGGAATACGAGGTTGTCCCCGCCGTCGAAAAGGCCATGGACCGGATTTTCATCCTCCATGCCGATCATGAGCAGAACGCCTCGACCAGCACCGTGCGCCTCGCCGGTTCGTCGGGAGCCAATCCGTTTGCCTGCATCGCCGCCGGCATCGCCTGCCTGTGGGGCCCGGCCCACGGCGGCGCTAATGAGGCGGCGCTCAACATGCTCAAGGAAATCGGCACGCCCGACAAGATCCCGCACTATATTGAGCGGGCTAAGGACAAGAACGATCCGTTCCGCCTGATGGGCTTTGGTCACCGCGTCTACAAGAACTACTATCCGCGGGCCACCGTCATGCAGAAGACCGTGCGCGAAGTGTTCGAAGCGCTCAAGGTCAACGATCCGCTGTTCGAGACCGCGCTCGAGCTGGAACACCTGGCGCTCAACGATCCCTACTTCATCGAAAAGAAGCTGTTCCCGAACGTCGACTTCTATTCGGGCGTGATTCTGTCGGCGATCGGCTTCCCGACGACGATGTTCACCGTGCTGTTCGCGCTCGCCCGGACCGTCGGCTGGGTCGCGCAGTGGAACGAGATGATCTCGGACCCCGAACAGAAAATCGGTCGGCCGCGTCAGCTCTACACCGGCGCGACCGAGCGCGATTACGTGCCGATGGCCAGCCGCTGAGCACGCAGCTTGCGGCGGGCGACCGCGAAACTGATTGAGGCATAGACGGTCGCCGCCACCAGCGCGGCGACCGGTTGTCCCACCAACGATCCTAACAGCATGATCGCGGCATAGGCGGGGGCGTCGCCGCGCCACCACAGCGGGTCGTCGATCTC
>DASTGC010000232.1:0-2377 GCA_035719485.1 Novosphingobium sp. | reverse complement strand
CGCCGCCTTCCTGCGCAGCGATGATCGATCCGCCGAGGCAGGGCTGAAGTATTTCGTCCTCGGCGCGCTGGCATCAGGCATCCTGCTGTTCGGCATCAGCCTGACCTACGGCTTCACCGGCACGACCCAGTTCGGCTCGATCAGCGCGGCCATGCACGGCGGGCTGACCGTGGGTATGATCGTGGGCATCGTGTTCGTGCTCGCGGGCATCGGCTTCAAGATCGCTGCCGTGCCGTTCCACATGTGGACGCCCGACGTCTATGAAGGCGCGCCGACGCCGGTGACCCTGTTCTTCGCGACCGCGCCCAAGGTTGGCGCCATGGCCATGCTCATGCGCGTCGCGCTGGAGGCCTTCGGCGGACAGGCCGGGGCCTGGCAACAGATCGTGATCTTCGTCGCCGTCGCCTCGATCGTGATCGGCGCTCTGGGCGCGATCGGCCAGCAGAACATCAAGCGCCTGCTTGCCTATTCCTCGATCAACAATGTCGGCTTCATCCTGATTGGCCTCGCCGTCGCGACGCCGCAGGGCGCATCGGCCATGCTGACCTACATGGCGATCTACGTGGCGATGACCGTGGCGAGCTTCGTCATCGTCCTGCTGCTGCGCGATGCCGAGGGCAATCCGGTCGAGCTCTTCGCCGACGTGGCAGGCCTTTCGCGGACGCGGCCGTGGCTGGCGGCGGGCATGGCGATCGTCATGTTCAGCCTGGCGGGCATTCCGCCGCTGTTCGGCTTCTGGGGCAAGTTCGTGGTGTTCCAGGCAGCCGTGGCGGCGGGCTTCGTGCCGCTGGCGGCGATCGGCATCGCGGCTTCGGTGATCGGCGCGTTCTATTACCTCAAGGTCGTCAAGGTCATGTACTTCGACGAGCCGGCGGGCCGGGTGACCGGGGCCAGCGACCTGGCCCATAGCGTGATCCTGGTGGCCATGGGCCTGTTCCTCTCGCCGGTGGGTTACCTGCTGACCAAGTGGCTGGGCGCACTATCGAACACGGCGGCCGCTGCCCTGTTCCACGTCGCTTGATCACCTTCGTTTCCGAAACCGCCTCGACCAACGGCGACCTTGCCGCCCGGCTGTCTGCCGGTGAGCGGGTGGCCGAGGGAGACTGGCTGGTGGCCGACCGGCAGACCGCAGGACGCGGCCGGCAGGGGCGTCCGTGGCTTGACGGATCGGGCAATTTCATGGGCTCGACCGTTGTCCACCCACTGCCGGGTGACCCGCCGCTGCCGACCCTGGCACTGGTGAGCGGGCTGGCGGCCCACGCCGCGCTGTCGGCGCTGGTTCCCCCACCGCACCGCGCACAGATCAAGTGGCCCAACGATGTGATGATCGGCTCGGCCAAGCTGGCGGGTGTCCTCCTGGAGCGGTCGGCTGGTAGTGCGGTCATCGGGATCGGGGCAAACCTGAGCTTCGCCCCGGACGTTGCAGGACGCGAGACGATTGCGCTTTCGGCCTTCGGCCCGGCGCCGGACCGGGACCTGTTCGCGCAATCGCTGGCCTCCTCACTTGCCGCCGAACTGGCGGTCTGGCGCAGCGCCGGGCTGGGCGCGGTCATCGCGCGGTGGACCGCGGTGGCCCACGCGCCGGGCACGGCACTGCTGGTCGGCGAAACCGGTGCGGAGCCGCTGGCTGGCGAATTTGCGGGACTTGATGCGACTGGAGCCTTGATCCTGGCCCTGGGGGACGGCACCAAGCGCACAGTCCAGGCGGGCGAGGTGCGTCTTGCCCCCTGCGCCTGATCGGGAAACGAACCATGCTGCTGGCGATTGACCTCGGGAACACCAATGTCGTCTTTGCCCTGATCGAACTCGACGGGGCCGGCGGGCATGCGATCCGCACCCGCTGGCGGATCGCAACCGATCCGCGGCGGACGGGCGACGAATACGCGGTGTGGCTGTCGCAGCTGCTTGCGCTGGAAGGCTACGCGCGCAGCGACATCGACCAGATCATCGTCTCGACCGTGGTGCCGCGCGCGCTGCACAACATGCAGGTGCTGGCTGACAAGTACTTCGGGCTGACCCCGCTGATCGCCGGCGAGGGCGCAGCCGACTATGGGATCGACCTCGATATCGACCAACCCAAGAGCCTTGGTGCGGACCGCGCAGTCAATGCCGTGGCGGCTCACGCGCAGCACGGGGGCGACCTGATCGTGGTCGATTTCGGCACGGCGACGACCTTCGATGCGATTGACTTCAACGGGGCCTACAAGGGTGGGATCATCGCGCCGGGCATCAATCTTTCGCTCGATGCGCTGGTCGGGAACACGGCCAAGCTGCCGCGGATTGCCATCGAGGCGCCGCGTGGGACAAGCGTGATCGGCACCAATACCGAGGACCAGATGTTGATCGGGGTGTTCTGGGGCTACGTGGCGATGATGGA
>DASTGC010000231.1:0-23244 GCA_035719485.1 Novosphingobium sp. | reverse complement strand
TGGCCTATCATGCGACGGCAATACCCAAGTTGGCGGCGCTCGTGGCGAGCGAGCCGTTGCAGGCCTGGAAGGACTGGCTGGCGTTCCACCAGCTCAATGCCCATGCCGACGTCTTGCCCGGTTCGCTCGACAAGGCCCACTTTGATTTTTACGAGGCGGTGCTGAACGGCACCACCTCGCCAATGCCGCGGGCACGGCGCGGGATCGAGGCGCTGAACGAAGCGCTCGGGGAAGCCCTGGGCAAGCTATACGTCGAGCAATACTTCCCCACATCGGCCAAGAGTGAGATTGAGGGCATGGTCGGGGCGATCAAGCAGGCCTTCGCCGCCCGCATCGAGGCGCTGGACTGGATGGCCGATTCCACGCGGCGCGAGGCTCTGACCAAGGTGAATGCGATCGAGGTGGGGGTTGGTTATCCCGACCAGTGGACCGACTATTCAACGCTGACGCTCCAGCCGGGTCAGGCCTATGCCAATGCGGTTGCCGCAGAGAAATTCCGGCTGTCGCAACAATTGGCCAAGATCGGCAAACCGCTGGACCGGCGTGAGTGGTGGATGACCCCGCAACTGGTCAACGCTGTGAACCTTCCCGTGCAGAATGCGCTGAATTTCCCGGCCGCGATCCTCCAGCGGCCGTTCTTCGACCCGCGCGCTGACCCGGCATTCAACTATGGCGCGATTGGTGCGGTGATCGGGCACGAGATCAGCCACAGTTTCGACGACAACGGAGCTGCCTTCGACGCCACCGGGCGCTTGCGCAATTGGTGGACGGCGGCGGATCACGCGCGGTTCAAGAAGAATACAGAGGCACTGGAGCAGCAGTACGACAAGTATTCGCCCTTTCCCGGCATCCATGTGAACGGGCGCCAGACGCTGGGCGAAAACATCGCCGATCTGGCCGGCCTGGCCGCCGCTTACGACGCCTATCGGGCTTCGCTCAAGGGCAAGGAGCCGCCGGTGATCGACGGGTTCACCGGCGACCAGCGGTTCTTCATTGCCTATGCGCAGGCCTGGGCTACGAAAATGCGCGAAGAGGCGCTGCGCGGTCGAATCGTGCGCGACGGACATGCGCCGGGGCAATACCGCGCGCTGACGGTACGCAACATCGATGCCTGGTATCGTGCCTTCGACGTCCAACCCGGCGACAAGCTTTACCTCGCGCTCGAGGAGCGGGTGCGGATCTGGTAGCGCGCGCCAGCGCGCGGGCCTTCCGTTCAGGTAGACGCCTCGTTTGCCTCCTGCCGGTCTGCCAGGCGCTCCGCCCGTTCGGCTATCTCACGCTGTAGGCGAAGTTCACGGCGTTTGCGGCGAGAGAGCAGGAATTGCCAGACTCCCCAGCCGTTGACCACCAGGAGGATGCCGTTCTGTATCACCAGCGGCCAGGTTCGGTGGAGCAGGCCTGAAATCACCCAGGCTACCGAGACGGCAACGAACAGGACAAACGCCCAGCCGGTGATCTTGCGCCCCAGGTCCGCGGCGATGAGCGCCGCGGCGACGATTGCGCCGATCGCGGCGAACCACTCGAGAGGACCATCCATCCGCATGGAAGCGCTGCGATGGTGGTTTGAGTTCCCAATGTATCGATTGCCCCGATGGGCAACAAAAAGTATTTGACGTTAGCGTCAACAAAGGCCATGGACGTTCCAGCATGCCGCAGGTCTCGCTTTTGAGGCGAGGGCAACGGTGTCCAGCTTCGCGGGTTGGGGCGCGCTTTCCGGTATGGGTGGGCGCAGATTCCAGGCGGCGAGGGGTGTAACGTCAAGAGTGTAGGATACAGCAGATGGAAATCGCACCAGCCGTAACGCAGATCATCGGTGAGATCGACTTTGATCCCGATGCTCTCCACGCCAAGTACCTTCTGGAGCGTGACAAGCGCCTCGAGCGCGGGTCCCGTTCCTACACGGCAATGGATGGTGAACTTTCCCACTACAACGAAGATCCGCACGCGAAGCCGAACTTCACCCGCGATCCGATCAACGATGAGGTCAAGTTCCTCATGATCGGCGCCGGGTTCAGCTCGCTGTGCCTGGGCGCGCGCCTGCGCAAGGCCGGCTACACGAATCCCGGCGACATCCGGTTGATCGACGTCGCCGGTGACGTGGGCGGCACCTGGTACTGGAACCGTTATCCTGGCGCCCAGTGCGACACCGAGGGCTATGTCTACATGCCGATGCTGGAAGACACGGGGACCATGCCCACGTGCAAGTATCCCTATCAGCCCGAAATCCTCGCCCAGGCCGAGCGCATTGCCGACAAGTACAACCTGCGCGACAATGCCATGTTCCAGACCGCCGTCACGGGCATGAACTGGGACGACGATGCCAAGAAGTGGGTCATTACGACCGACCGGGGCGACAAGTTCAAGGCGAAGTACATCGTCATGGCGACTGGCCCGCTGAGCAAGCTCAAGCTGCCCGGCATCGAGGGTCTCGGCACTTTCAAGGGCCATACCTTCCATACCTGTCGCTGGGACTATGGGTACACCGGCGGCAGCACACTGGGTGGGCTCGACGGGCTCAAGGACAAGCGCGTCGGAATCATCGGCACGGGCGCCACGGCGATCCAGTGCATCCCGCACCTCGCGGCCTCGGCCAAGGAGCTCTACGTTTTCCAGCGCACACCCTCCTGCGTCGATCTGCGCTTCAACACGCCGACCGACCCTGAATGGGCCGCCTCACGCAAGCCGGGCTGGCAGTGGGAGCGCATGGTCAATTTCGCGGAAGTGCTTGAGGGCCATCCCGAAGTGGAGGTCGATCTGGTCAACGACGGCTGGACGGTGCTTTACCGCCGCGCTTTCGGGCCCGCACTGCGCGCGGCCGCCGAGAAGATCGGTCGTCCACTGACCGGCAAGGAGCGCAGCCAGCTGCTCGAGCTGTACGACTACCAGAACATGAATCGCATCCGCCAGCAGATTTCGGACATCGTCAAGGATCCCAAGACCGCAGAGTCGCTCAAGCCCTGGTACCGCCAGTTCTGCAAGCGGCCGACCTTCCATGACACCTATCTGCAATGCTTCAATCAGCCGAACGTCCACCTCGTCGATACCGACGGGCTTGGCGTCGAGAAGATGACGGCCGCCGGCGTCGTGGCCAATGGCCAGGAGTATCCGCTGGACTGCCTGATCTTCGCTACAGGCTTCGAAACCGAGACCTCCTATCTCCATCGTGTGGGCTATGACGTCACCGGTCGTAACGGACGCAAGCTGTCCGACTATTGGAAGGACGGGCTGCGGACCTTCTTCGGCGTCACCGTCGACGGGTTCCCCAACATGTTCCTGTTGGGTCGCACCCAGACCGGCTCGTCGCTGAACCTGCTCTACGGGATCACCCACCAGATTGGCCACTTGGTCCATATCATCAGCGAAACGGAGAAGCGCGGCGCTCTTACGGTAGAACCGAGCGCCGAAGCCGTCGAAGGCTTCCTCGAAGATTTCTGGAAGCACAAGCGCGGCGCTAACCGCTACTGGGCGGAATGCACCCCGGGCTTCTTCAACAACGAAGGCAACGTCAAGAACAACAATGGCTTCTTCGCTGACTCCTACGGCGGTGGTATTCGCAAGTTCTTCCGCAACTTCCAGGCATGGCGGGACAGCGGAGACATGGTCGGCATGAAGTTTGAATACGCCAAGGAACCTGCCACTTCATAAGGGGTAGTCCAAGCCGACTGATCTGATTGAATTCGAACGATAAGATGATGGCAGACGGGGAACCATGATCACGCTTTACGGAATGAGCAGTCCAAACGTGGTCAAGGTTCTCCTGATGCTTGAGGAACTCGGCGAAGAATATACTTTCGAGCGGCGAGACGTTATCCTTGGAGCCCAGTTCGACGAGGAGTTCCGCGCGCTCAACCCCAACGGGAAAGTGCCGATCATCACAGACGACGCTGCGGCGTCAGGACCCCTTACGATCTGGGAATCGGGCGCGATTCTGATCTACCTGGCTGAAAAGTCTGGGCGGTTCCTGCCGTCCTCCGGGGCGGAGCGCTACCACACATTGCAGTGGCTCATGTTCCAGATGGCGGGGGTCGGGCCGATGTTCGGCCAGGCAATCCACTTCCGTGATCGTCCCACGGGCAATGACTATGCCTGCGAGCGCTATTTGCGTGAATTGGTTCGTCTTTGCGGAGTCATCGACCAGCAGCTGGACCGATCACCATACCTGGCCGGGGAGGACTACTCGATCGCCGACATGGCGGTGTTTCCCTGGATGCGGACTTGCACCAAATACTTCGGCGACGGGGAGTTTGGATCTGCTACCCGGCGTTGGTACTCCACAATCGAACAGCGCCCTGCCACAGTTGCGTCGTTACAGCTGCTCGACGAGCTGTCCCGGCAGGATTATGACAGCATGAAATCGGCGTCACCCGAGCAGATCATCCGATATTACGGGCGGCTGCGCGATTCACAGGTCCGTAAGTAGTCTGCTCGTCACCGGGGAGATCCCCGGTGATCAGGCGCGGGTTGCCAGAATCCAATTCCTACTGTGCCAAACGGTCTTCGCGGATCATGTCGGCGGCCTTTTCGGCGATCGCGATCGTCGCGGCGTTGGTGTTGGCCGATACGATGCGCGGCATGATCGATGCGTCAGCCACGCGCAGGCGGCCCACGCCACGCACCTTCAGGCGCGGGGTCAAGACCGCATCTTCCCCGCCCATGCGGCATGTGCCGATCCAATGATACGTTGTCCCGCCTGTCTCGCGCGCATAGGCAAGGATTTCGTCGTCGCTCATCACGTCGAACGCCGGCCGGGTGGGCTGCACGATCAACGGCGCGATGGAGGGCTGTGACATCACCTTGTGAGCCAGCCTGGCGCCGGCGATGATCGTCTCCTGATCGTAAGGGTCGGTCAGGTAGTTGGTTGTCACCGCGGGGAGCTCCATCGGATCGGCTGAACGCAAGCGCACGTGCCCGAGTGAGCGAGGACGGCAGGGATGCCCGCCGATCGTGATTCCCGGTTCCCTGGTCAGGATCGTGTATCCGGCTGCCTGGGTGCGGGCCACGTCCACCGATGCGGGGCTGCTGAAGAACTGGTAATCGGGAATGTCCAGACCTGGCCTGGTCTTGGCCAATGCCGTCAACTGGGCCGCGCCAGTGGTTAGCAGGCCACGGCGGAACAGGCCGTAGTTCAGAACCGAACGGAGCATGCCGATCCCCTGAGTATGGGAATTCATGCTCGGAGTGCCAGGCTTGAGTGTCGCTCGCAGCTGAATGACGAAATGATCCTGCATGTTC
Organism: Novosphingobium sp.; assembly: GCA_035719485.1. GTDB lineage: Bacteria > Pseudomonadota > Alphaproteobacteria > Sphingomonadales > Sphingomonadaceae > Novosphingobium. Next base: position 18,012 of record DASTGC010000231.1, on the reverse strand, counting down.
TCGCCAACCCCCGGCGAGGCGTGAAGCACAGGAATGCCGTGTGACTTCAGCAGTTCGGGATTGCCGATACCGGAAAGCTGCAGAAGGTGGGGACTGTTGAAGACGCCACCCGCAAGGATGACCTCGAGGCGGGCGCGGACAAATTTCAGCTTACCACGATGGTGAATTTCCACGCCTGTCGCAACGCCATCTTCGATCCGGATCTTGCGGGCCTGGGCGTGAGTCAGGATCGTCAGGTTGGGACGGTGGCGGACAGGGTGAAGATAAGCGCTCGCTCCCGAGTGGCGGACGGCATCCTTGATCATGACCTGTACGCGGGTGACCCCTTCGTGCGGGGGGGCCGCAAGGTCGTCGGTCGCTGGGATTCCCGCCTCCACGAAGGCCTGGCGCAAAAGATCGGCGGTGGGGTGACGAAATGTCTGGTCGGTGACCGCCATAGGCCCGTCCGCGCCGTGCCATTCGTCCGCCCCGCGCTCCTGTTGTTGCGATTTGCGAAAATAGGGAAGCACGTCCGACCAGGCCCAGCCTTCGCAGCCCAGCTGGCGCCAGTTGTCGAAATCGTGCGGATTGCCTCTCACGTAGAGCATGCCGTTGATCGACGATGATCCTCCGAGCAGCTTGCCGCGAGCGAGATTCAACTGGCGATTGCAGATATTTGGATCTGGCTCACTGACGAAGCCCCAGTTGAGCTCAGGCTTGCCCGGCACGCGGCCGAATCCTGCCGGGATCTGGACCATGAGCTTGCTCATGAAGTTCCTCGGGTCCTTCCACGGTCGATCATCGCCACCGGCTTCAAGCAGGAGAACCTTGATATTTGGGTCTTCGCTCAACCGGTTGGCAAGAACGCAACCTGCCGAGCCCGCGCCGACGATGACGTAGTCTGCTTCAATGGTCCCCTCGTCCCCACGCATCGCGCAACCGTCCTCTAGTTATTGCCTTGCCACTCATTCGAGTGTATTGACGGAACTGTCAAGAATCGTTGTCGACGGGATATTGCCTTTCACAATAGGCTTGCCTTGTACCTGCGTCGGTGGGGAAAATTCCTGCCTGACTGCAAGTGTGGGCTTCCGCCAGCGATATTATCTCTCCCGCGTTTGGATTTCGAGGAGGTTTTTGGATGTCTGAATTTGACCTGGTGATCCGCGGTGGCTCTGTCGTAGATGGCAGGGGCGGGGAACCTTTTGCCGCGGACGTGGCCATTGCTGGCGGTGTCATCGTGGAAGTCGGTAAGGTCGCCGGGTCGGGACGCCAGGAAATCGATGCCAAGGGTGCCTTTGTCACTCCGGGCTTCGTTGATGTTCACACGCATTACGATGGGCAGATCACTTGGGAAAACACTCTCCTGCCTTCCTCCAATCATGGCGTGACCACGGTTGTAATGGGCAACTGCGGAGTGGGATTTGCTCCTGCCCGGCCTGCTGACCATGAGCGCGTCATCAAACTGATGGAGGGTGTTGAAGACATTCCGGACGTGGTCATGGCCGAAGGTGTGCCATGGAACTGGGAAACCTTCCTCGATTACCTCGACGCGCTCGACCAGCGACAGGCCGATATCGATTTTGCCGCTCAGCTTCCGCACAGCCCGCTGCGCGTCTATGTGATGGGCCAGCGCGGCGCCGATCTCGAACCGGCGACGGATGAAGACCTCGCCAGCATGCGCGCCATGGTTACGCAAGCCGTAAAGGCCGGTGCCTTGGGGGTGACGACCTCACGCAACCTGTTCCATCGGCTGCGGACCGGCGAACTTGCACCCTCCGTCGGCGTGCATGAACGCGAACTGCTCGAACTGGCCCGCGGGCTGCGCGATGCGGGGACCGGCCTGTTCCAGGTCATCCCCTACCTGCACGGGGAACCCGAAGCTGAAGTGGAGCTGTTCGGCAAGCTCGTCGAAGCGTCCGGGCGTCCGCTGAACTACAGCCTGATTGCTTATCACGAGAACTGGCAGAAGTATGTCGACGGGGTTCGCAAGCTCACCGATAAGGGGTTGGACATCCGCGGGCAGTTCATGGTCCGTCCTATCGGCCTGCTGTTTGGCCTCGATCTCAGCTTCCATCCGTTCAGCCTGAACCCAAGCTACCGCGCGATTGCCGACCTGCCGCTGGCAGAGAAGGTGGCGCGCATGCGCGATCCGGAACTGCGCGCGCGGCTGCTGGCCGAGGAACCGGAAGACCCCAATCCCGGCTTCGTCGAAACGGTAGCGATCCACGGCACCATGTACCTGATGGACGAAACCGCGAACTACAACTTCGGCGACAAGGACAACCTGATGCTGAAGGCTGAGCGAGAGGGTCGGCCGGTCAAGGAAGTCATCTACGACGCGCTGCTGCAGGATGACGGCCGCGCGATCATCGTGCGTTATGGCGCCGAGCTGGACCAGTATCTGACGAATACGGCGGAGTTGATCGGGCGCGAGGGAACTGTTCCGGGCCTCGGCGATGGCGGCGCGCACTACGGCATGATCTGCGACGCGGCCTTCACCACCTATCTGCTCGCGCAGCGGGTCGGCAAGCACGGGGTTACCCTGCCCACGGCGATCAAGGCGATCACCAGTATGGCGGCCGAATCTGTCGGCATGTACGATCGCGGCGTGATCGCACCCGGCTACAAGGCCGATGTCAACGTCATCGACATGAGCCGGATTGCCCTGCATCGCCCGGTGGTGAAGGCGAACCTGCCTGCGGGCGGAAAGCGTCTGACCCAGCAGTCGGATGGCTATATTGCGACTATCGTGAGCGGACAGGTCACCTACCGCGAAGGGGAGCATACCGGGGCACTGCCGGGTCGTCTTGTCCGCGGCGAAAAGTCCGCTCCGGCGCTCGTGCCAGGTAAGGTTTCACTAGAAAACGCAATCTGAGGCGCATGGACGGCCACTTCCCTCGCGGCGGGGTGGCCGGTCCAAAGCCTTACCGGTTTGTCGGGGAAGCTCCGTCGTTCTGAAGCCGCAGAGCTTCGTACGGACGTAGCATGCTGAGCGCGAGCAGCGGCGTTATCCCTGCCATCAAGGCCGCTACCAGGGCCATCGACTGCCTTGCCATCAGATCGTCCCTGAACACGTGCTGGGTTATCACGGCAACGAGCGTCACTCCGCCACCCAGACCTACGACGTTGCCGAATACCAGAAGAACGGCAATGGCCCGCCCCCGGAATTGCTTGGGAATGACGTCGTAAAGGGCAGGGTAGCTGAGGCTGGCAAAGACGCCGCCGGTCATCAGAATGATCAGCAGTCCCGAGATATAGAGCCATTCCGGGCCAAGGACGGCCAGCAGGGCGCCGACAATCGCTGGGCTGGTTCCAAAGAACCATGATCGCAAGCGGCCATAAGGGCGTTCGCGCCGGGCGATCCAATCGCCCAGGAAGCCCCCGAACAATGCCCCCCCGATGCTGGTCGGGATCATGATCAGGCCGGATATCATGCCCGCATCACCGGGGTTGTGGCCAAAGGTCCGGATGAAGGCGGTGGGAGCCCAACTGGTCACGACGTGGGAGATGCCGAAGGTAAGGCCGATCATCAGGTTGAGCGGCAGGAATACGCGCCAGTGGTTCAGCATGAACCGCGTGTAGCTGCTGCCGTGGACCAGGTCGCTCGGTCTCGCGAGGCGGGCCGGCTCTCGAATCGTCAGCACGAGCAGGACGAGCAGCAGACCCGGAGCTCCGAGGATGATGAAGGTGAACCGCCAGACTTCGATCGCGCCAATCAGCGGGATGTCGACATAGCCGCTTCCCCCCAGTCCCTTGATGATCGCCCCGCCGAGAAGCAGCGCAGTCGCGCCGCCCACGGATGTGGCGGTAACCATCACGCCCATCGGCCGACCGCGACGCTGCGGCGAGAACAGATCGCTGATAATCGAATAGGCCGCGGGCGAGAGGCAGGCTTCGCCGATGCCGACTCCGGCCCGCGCTGCGAAGAGCTGTTCGAAATTCTGCGCCAGACCACACAGGATGGTCATGGTGCACCACCCCGCAATGCCCAGGACGATAATCAGCTTCCGGTTGAACCGGTCCACCAGGCCACCGATGATCAGGCCGCCACCCGCGAAGAACAGCGAGAAGGAAAAACCCTGGATGATGCTGACCTCGACTTCGCTCAGACCGAGCGACCGCTTGAGGTCGGGTATGACGATGTTGACGATACCGCGGTCCAGGTAGGAGAGGATCGCGGCGGCAAACAGCACGAACACGACATACCACGCGCCGTTCGGCTGCTGGCCAACAGATGCATCTGGTGCCTCAACTCCCGTCATGCTTTTCTCCCTCATCCCCGATGACCAGCCTGGTCGTTGCAGGCTGGTTGCAACAGTCATGCAATCGAGTTGACCCTCCCGTCAAATTATTAAGGCTCGGTCCTCAAAAGCGGCCTTTTTGCCCTTGATCATTCGGACCCAGTGACTAGTGCTTCGACACCTTCTGCGGGCTTGGCGAACCCTTGACCGCTAGGGACATTCAGCGGGATCAGGGGCTGACCTCCACATGGCAGCCCTACCGCGATGGGTGTATATCGAAGAAATACAAGGGCATACGATGACCGCTTTCGACGGCACGACTGATCGGTTTCCGCTGGAGAAATTTGCAGGGGAACGCCCGCCGGCGCCGAAGTGGTATATCGAGGCCATGAGGCACGCTCCCGAAGTGAGCTTCACCAACGTTGAGGGGGCGGACATCGAATTGCTGACTTGGGGGGAGGTCGGCAAGCCCGGCATCCTCCTGGTTCACGGCAATTTTGCCCATGCCTACTGGTGGGGTCCCCTAGGCCCGCTGCTGGGGCGTCACTATCGCGTCTGCGCGCTGTCCTTCTCTGGAATGGGCCGTTCGGGCTGGCGCCCTGCATACAACATCGATCTCCAGGTGGCCGAGATTGCGGCGGCGGCGGAAGCCGGCGGTTTGTTTGCTTGCGACGAACGGCCAACTCTGATTGCCCACAGCTATGGGGGCGAGCCGGCCCTGTGGACAGCAGCTCGTATCGGTGATCGATTCAGCCGGGCCATTCTGCTGGAATGCGGTGTCAATCCCGTTGACCAGGAAGGCACCATCAAACCGTCCGTCCGGACCTATCCGACCATGGTCGATGCGCTTTCGCGGTTCCGCCTTTCTCCGCCCCAGCCTGAACACCACAATCTCTTCATCCTCGACGAGATCGGCCGCCAAGGGCTGGTGCAGGACGATAATGGCGAATGGCGCTGGCGGTTCGATCCGCATTTCTGGAACAAGCTGGGGCCTTACAATGCCTGGCCGGCGTTGCCTCAGGCCAAGTGCCCACTCACGTTCCTCTACGGTGAAGAATCAGTTCTGGTCGACGCTGCCTGGGCGGCCCTACAGGCCGAGGCAGCACCTAAGGGGACGACGTTCGTGCCGATGGTCGCCACCGGCCATCACATGATGATCGATCAGCCGTTGGCAGTCCTTTCGGCGATCCAGTCAACAATTGAGGAAAGTCGCCGCAATCGAGGGTGAGGGACCAGTACTCACTCAGTCTTGAACATCGCCTTGGCATGGGCTGAAGAGACCAGAGGCTTTCGTCGGGCTTCGAACTGCCGCTGGTCAATGCCGATGATCGCCGGATTACCGTCGCCCCAGAGTTCCCATGACTGGCGCCTCCGGATGCGCCAGCCAACCGATGTAAGGGCCCAATCGTCCTCGTACCAGCCTTCGCTGGCCCAGCAATCCCCTCCGGGCGTGCCGAACTTCACCAGCCGCCACTGGCCATAGGTCAGACTTGTCGCGCGGTTTCCCTGTATGTCGATGATGAAGTTCGACATACTGTGACGGGTAATGTCAAAGCCCTGGTGGACGCGGTCGAACCCTCTCACGAATTGATCGAAGCTGGTATAAGCCGCGTTGTCACCATGGCGGACGGTGAGAACTTCGCGATCGAAAATCCGGTCGAAAAGATCCCACCGCTGAGCATCGATGCAGAAGCCGTAGAGTTCCAGGCGGCCCCGGATATCGTTGGTCTGGTCCGTCATCCGATCAGTATCCGCTCATCGTTGCGAAGCGATCACGATGAAAGGCGCGGTTGCCGTACATCGCCTCGCATACCCGGGCGCGCTTCAGATAGAGGCCCGCATCGTGCTCGTCGGTCATGCCGATACCGCCATGCATCTGGATGAGCTCGTTGGATACCAGGTAAAGGGTCTCGCCGACGAAAGCCTTGGCGAGTGCCACCAGTTCGGGAACCTGTGGTGAATCCGCATCGATCGCCGCCAGCGCCGCTTCAACGCACGAACGTGAGAGTTCGAGTTCCTGGAACATCCTGGCAGCCCGGTGCTGGAGCGCCTGGAACCCGCCGATGACCTGATCAAACTGCACCCGAGTCTTCAGGTAGCCGAGCGTCATGTCGAAGGCCTGCAAGCCAAGGCCCAGCATTTCCGCGGCAAGGCCCGCGCGAACGCGATCAAGAACTTTCTCGAGGAGCGGCCCGCCGGTATCGACATCACCCAAAACAAGGTCGCCGCTGAGCTCGACATCGCTGAAGGTTATGTCAGCGGCACCGCGGCTGTCGACCAGTTCCAGCCGGGTGCGGCTCACGCCAGGCGTATTCGCCGGCACGAGGAAGAGGGTGATGCCATCGGTCTGTCCCGGCGACCCGCTGGTGCGGGCCGACACGATCAGCAAGTCTGCGGCCATGCCATCCATCACGAAGGCCTTGGTGCCGTTGAGCCGGTAGCCGTCACCGGACCGCTTTGCCTCCAGCGCGACGTCAAACGGAGCGTGCTGTGGACCTTCGTCGATTGCGAGGGTTCCGACGCTTGCGCCAGTGACGAGCTGCGTCAGATACTGCTGCTTCTGGGCTTCGGTGCCAGCCAGAATGAGGGCGCTGGCGGCGCCAAGCCCGGACGATAGCAGCGGTGAGGCGGCGAGGGTCCGGCCGGTTTCCTCCAGGATCAGGCCCAAGCCGAGGTAGCCGAATTCCGATCCGCCGTGGGCCTCCGGCGCGATCACGCCGGTCCACCCCATTTCAGCCATCTCGGCGAACAGAGCCGGGTCGAAACCGAGCGGTTGGCCGGAATTGCGCATACGGCGGAATTCGGTGACAGGGGCCTGGCCTTGGCACCACGCACGGGCCTGATCCCGCAGGATAGATTGCTCTTCAGTAAGTAGGGCCATCGGGAAACCTCCGAAGGGTGCGGTCGTGCGCGCACCCGAAATGCACTGAATGATCGGGTGGCAGCATCAGCTGGATTTGGTCATGTCCGGCAAGCCGAGGACACGCTTGGCGACGATGTTGTTCTGCACTTCGGTAGATCCGCCGTAGATCGACATGGCCTTGTTCCCGAGCATCGTGCGCATTGCTGCAATCTCTTCCTCGGTGAAGCCCGCGCCCTGCCAGCCTACACCGCGATTGCCCATGATCTCGACGATCAGTTCGGCGCGGATCTGGGCAACCTCCGTGGACGAGTTCTTCAGACTGGAAATGGCGCTGGAAGGCGAACTGCCTTTGGATTCGGCAGCGACCCGTTCAAGGGTGAGCTCATGCGCGCGCGCGCGCATGAGGTGCTGGGTCATCCGGGTGCGCAAGTCCCCATCGGCGAGCCGTCCACGCGCATCGCTTTTGAGATAGCGATGCGCGATATCCTGCAAGGGTTCCGGCTTGGTCTGGTTCATCACGCCTTCACCCATCTGGCTGGCGCGTTCATGGACCAGGAGGCGCTTGCCGACGTTCCAGCCGTCGTTGAGCTTGCCGAGCATGTCGGTCTTTTCGACCCGGGCATCGTTGAAAAATGTTTCGCAGAACGGCGATGCGCCTGCGATGAGCTTGATCGGGCGCGTCTCGACCCCGGGCTGGTGCATCGAGATCAGGACGAAGCTGATCCCGTCCTGCTTGCGGCCCGTGTTCTCGGTGCGCACGAGTGCTCCGCACCAGTCGGCATGGTTGGCACCGGAGGTCCAGATTTTCTGCCCGTTCACCGCCCAGTGATCGCCACGATCCTCGCACTTGGTCTGCAGCGCAGCCAGGTCCGATCCGGCGTTGGGTTCGGAATAGCCGAGGCACCAGCGAAGTTCGCCTCGCGCGATAGGTGCGAGGTGTCGGCGCTTCTGGTCTTCCGTCCCGTATTCGAGGATTGTCGGTCCCACCATGGTGAGGCCGAGGCCGGCAATCATGGGATTAAAGGCGCCTGCGGCGATTGTCTCCTGATGCAGGACGCGCGCGGCTTGGGGCGATAGTCCGGCGCCGCCAAATTCCACCGGCCAGGTGGGCGCTCCCCAACCCTTGTCGGCAACGCGCTGACGCCAAACCTCGAAATCGCCGCCAGGAACGGTTTCCTGGGCCTCGGCAAAAAGTTCTGCGGCCCGTCCTTTAAGGGACAGGGGGAAGTTTTCGGCGATCCACGCGCGCGCTTCGGATCGGAAAGCTTCAAGGTCGATCTCGTCATTCAGGTTCGACATAAGGGTCAGTGGTCCTGTGGATGCGTGATGAGCGGATTAATCGCCCGAATTGCGAACAGCGGATATCTGCCCGAATTGCTATCAGTCAGCGGATTGTCAATCGGCCCATATCCGCTCCGGCCTGGCATTCAAGAGGTCTGAGCGCTCGAGGTAAAACTGGCCCAGTTCCCCATCCCATTCACAGGGGCCGAAATTCACCACGTACATCGACCCGGCGCCGCTCAGGTCCTTGCCGACGGCCAGATGCTTCTGCAGCGATGCCCATATGGTTCGGCGCGTCGTCATGATGGTGTCGATCTCACCCCCGGGCCAGCGCAGGCGAACCGGCAAGCTTTCGCCGGACAGCTGCAGGCCGGTCAGCCTCGGTGGTTCGAGCACTTCGGCTTCGTGGAATACGCCGCTGCCGTCCACAACCGCGGCACCTTCGAGGGAAATGCTTCCGTCGGGCCGCCAGTAGGTAGAGAAGATAAACGCCTTGCCGCTGGGGAACAGGCAGCCGGCGATGGCGTGTCCACCCCACGGTTCGCGGTTTTCACCTCCGCGCGGGCCGCGGGAATGATCCCGCCATCCTGTGCCGTTGAACGCGTAGGACGTATCGCCCACGCGAACCTGGCCATGGGCTTTGTAAAGCTGCTCATAGTGCTCGCTGGCCCAGCTCTGGCTTTTCATCTCGCCTTTGCCGCCAGAGCCATGAGCGGAGGTATGCGCGTCCCAGACAGGCGTGCCGCACTCGATATCCAGGTCGATGATCAGGCGACGGCGCAGGCCCTCGGGGATAAGGCCATCCTGCATTTCCTGGTTCGTTGCATGTTGTGCAAAACCGTCGAACGTCACCTTCCACCGCTTGAACGGCTCGATGCAGCGAAACGCCAGATTGGGGCCACCCGGCTTCTTCTCCTGCGGCGTGCGGTAATAGCCCCACTGGGACAGCACACCTTCGTCGCCGGGCAGGCAGACCAGCACGCGGTCCTCCCACATATCCCATTCGTTGGGAACACTGCCCAGGTGCAGCCAAAAGCCAAGGTCGCTCTCAGGGTCGTAAAGCGAGAACAGCAGGTTCTCGGCCCAGAAGGGCTCCGTCGGCCGTTCCGCGACGACGCTTTCCTTCTCCGCAGGGAGGCCGTTCGAAAAGTCCCGGTCTACCAAGCTATCTTCCTTCCCAAGCTTTCTCATGCCTGCGCGCGCCAGAGACGGAGGCGTGATTATTATCGCTCTCAGGTAACGTTCTACCGTCCCGGAATTGGGGCATTGTCAGACCTGTCTGGGAGGAGTCCCGATCGATATGACGGCCATGATTATCGAGGTCAGGTTCCGCAGGACCTGTTCGCGCTCATAGGGCGCGGACGTCATCCACCAGTGATACCAGAAGCGATCGAGCATCGAACGAATTGCGAGGCTGCGGATAACGAGGTCGCTCTCGTCGCCCGTTGCGCCCAGTGCGCGCAAAGAGGCGCTCAGGACCTTTGACGCCTGCTGGGTGCCCTCCATGCCCAGCCTGCGCAGCTCGGGGTCCTTCAGAGCCGCCTGCTGCCACATCAGCGTATAACCGCCATCGCTCTCCAGGTGCCGAAAATAACTGTCGATCCACAGGTGAAGGCCACCGGCAAGATCAGCCGGATCAATATTCCCAAGCTCTTCGAACGATAGGCAGCTGCCATCCCGCGCGTCCGCGCCGGCAACGATCATGATTTCCGTCTTTGATGAAAAATAGGTGTAGAACGAAGCTCGCGAGACACCGGCGGCATCGGCGATATCGTCGATCGTCGTAGCGTCGTAGCCCCGTTGGAGAAACAGCGACTTGGCGGTCTTTACGAGATGATCCTTCGTCTGGAGCGCCCGCTTGCGCAGCGGCGCATTGGCCGAACGATGACTGGGCGAGGCCCCGCCAGCCGGCTCAAGTTCGATAAGGTCCGGATTCTCCGCGGCCGGTTTGCCTGCCCTTCCGGCAAGATTGCTACGCCCCGTCAACGCGCTTCCCTTCATATGAGGGCAATTTCAAAGTTCGCGACGGGGCAGGTGGGTCGCCACGCGCGCCCTCGACGTTTGAAATGCTCATTTTATCAGTCATGCTCCGCAAGACCGTGACATTGGGGTGGAGGCGTGGCAACATTTTCTTTCGTCGTGCGACCCTGTTGCGGCTGAAACCGTGTTGCCTCAAGCCATGCGCCGCGGCTGACAGCGACCCCGCCGGCTCACTTGACAGGCGTGTCAAATGATGATTTTCAGGCGCCGATTCTCGGAGACCCATCATGGATTTCGCTCGCTACAAATTTGTTCGCTTCGAACGTCGCGATCGCGTGGTCGTTGTATCGCTCTCGCGGCCCGACCACCTCAACGCGGTTTCCGGAGACATGCACAAGGAACTGGCCACTCTGTTCGCCGATCTTACGCACGATCCTGACTCTGATGTCATCGTGCTGACGGGCGAAGGACGTGCCTTCAGTGCTGGTGGCGATTTCGATCTTCTGCTTGAGCAAAATGCCAATCCGCACATGCTTCACGGCGCCGTGGCCGAGGCGAAGCAGCTTGTTTTCAGCATGCTGGACTGTCCCAAGCCGATCATCGGGCGCATCAATGGTGATGCGATCGGGCTCGGTTGCACCCTGGCATTGATGTGCGACGTGATCATTGCGGTGGAGACGGCTCGGTTCGGCGATCCGCACGTGAAGGTGGGTCTCACTGCCGGCGACGGCGGTGGGGTGATCTGGCCGCAGCTCATCGGTTTCGCCCGAGCCAAGCAGTATCTCCTGACCGGCGATATCCTCGATGCGCGCGAGGCGGAACGTATCGGCCTGATCAATTTCGCCGTCTCTGCCGAGGAACTGGACGACGTGGCGTTCCGGTGGGCCAACCGGCTCGCCAAGGCGCCGCAACTTGCCGTGCGCTCGACCAAGACTGTGGTCAACATGGAGCTGAAGCGCATCGCCCATGCCCAAATGGACGCCGGCATGGCGTATGAATCAATGACTATGGCTAGCGAAGACCTGCGCGAGGCGATCGCCGCGGTAAAGGAAAAGCGCAAGCCGAATTACGTTGGTCGCTGAACACATGGGATTGGTCGAAAGAATCTCGACAAGCGGCGCTGGGTCGGACGAAGCGGAACTGGTTGAAGCCGTGCGTGACAGCGTTCGCGCCTTTGCGAAGGCGCGGCCGATGCAGCAGGACGAAGCTGGTCGTAAGGCGGAATGGCAGGAGGTTGCCGATGCCGGATGGCTCGGCTTGCTGGCTGACGCGGCCGTCGGCGGGTCGGAGTTGTCGCTCGAAATCATGGCCGCTCTTCACGAGGAGCTTGGCCGTGCCGGTGTTGTCGAGCCCTATTGCGCAGTAAGCGTTCTGGCGCTTGCGGCCATCGATCAGTGCGAGCCGGGCAAGGAGCGGGATGCCTTGCTTGGGGAGCTGACCAGCGGTGCCGCATGTCCTGTCCTCTGCTGGCAGGATGAGCCGAACCGGGACGACCGGGATTTACCGTTTGTCGTCATCGGTCAGTCGGGTGGCAGCGACGTCTCCGCGGGACGCGTGCTCATCGACTTTGCCGACAGGGCGACTCACTTCTGCATTCCAGCTGATCGCCAAGGCCGTGCGGGCCTCCTGGTTATCGGGCGAGATGATCCCGGCCTTGCCGTATCGCTTGTGCCATCGCTATCCGGCAGTTCGCTTGGGCGGCTGGAGTTCAACGGCAGGGTGGCTGATGCGGCCTTTCTTCCCTTGCCGGATCGCAGCGCTCTTGCTCCCGCCTTCATTCTGGCCCGTATCGCGGCGGCTGCACAATTGTCCGGTCTCTGCGCCCGGATTACAGCTATGACGGTGGAATTTGCCAGCCAGCGCGTGCAATTCGGCAAGGCGATAGCGACCAATCAGGTCGTACAGCATCGCCTGGTCGACATGTGGAGCCAGCACACCCTGGCAGCCTCTGCTGTAGGCAATGCTGCCCGTGCCTGCTCGTCGGGCGTAACGTCGGGAGAGCTTGCGGCCCTTGCAGCAAAGGCGCGCGCTGGCACTGCAGCTGATGCGGTGACCAAGGGTGCATTCCAGTTGCATGGAGCGATCGGCTATACCGGTGAATATCCGCTTGGCGCGCTCGCGCGTGGCTGCCTTTCGTTGACGAACTGGCTGGGTGCGCCCGGCGCCCTCGGACGGCGGTTCGTGGAGCTTGAGCGGAGCGGGGAGCAGAGCGCGTGAATGAGCCGGTTGACCTCGAAATCAGCGATCACATCGCGACGGTCACCCTAAATGCGCCGCCAGTGAACGCGCAGAACGCAGCGTTCATGGATGCATTGGTGGCCTGTTTCGATCGGATCAGCGATGACCGGGATGTACGCTGTGCCATCCTGACGGGCGCTGGCAAGGTTTTTTCCGCCGGCGCAGATCTCAAGAGCCGGGTCAACCGCAGCACGGAACCCGGCGCGCAATGGGCACACCTGCGCCGCGTGCGGGAATCGTTCTATTCGGTGATGGAGTGCCGCAAGCCGGTCATTGCGGCAGTGAATGGCCCGGCGCTGGGCGCCGGGTTGGTTCTTGCCGCTTCGTGCGACATCCTGATCGTTTCTGAAAATGCCAGCTTCGGATTGCCCGAAATCGACGTGGGATTGATGGGCGGAGCGCGCCACACGCTGCGCCTGTTCGGGCATTCGCTGGCGAGGCGCATGGTCCTCACCGGCTATCGGGTTCCCGGGCCGGAGCTTCATCGGCTCGGCATCGTCGAGGATTGCGTTCCGCCGGATCAGTTAATGCCGACGGCCCGGGCTATGGCAGTCAATATCGCCACGAAGAGCCCGCACGCCATTCGCCTGGCGAAGCGGACCTTGGGGGCAATCGAGAATCTGTCCCTGAGGGACGGCTACCGGTTCGAGCAGAACATGACGGCGGAATACACGCAGCATCCGGATTCTCGCGAGTCCATGCTGGGCTTCATCGAGAAGCGCACCGAACGCGATTTTGAAGATTGAGTTGACCATGACCGAGCAAATTCCCGATTACGGCGCCATGGACGACAGCGATTTCCGCGCGATGCTGCGGGAATGGATTCAGGCGAACTATCCTGAAGACAAGCGGTTCATCGTCCGCCGCATGGGCATGGACGAGATTGGCGACTGGGTGCGGGCGCTGGGCCGCAAGGGATGGCTGGCCCCGAGCTGGCCTGTCGAGTGGGGCGGGATGGGCTTGCCGATCCGCAAGCAGATCATCTTCATGGAAGAAATGGCGCGCCACGGCTGCGCCCGCTTCCCCGACCAGGCGCTGAACCTTGTCGGCCCGCTGCTGATGTCCTTTGGCACAGCCGCGCAGCAGCAGCGCCACCTGCATCGCATCGCACGGGGCGAGGAAATCTGGTGCCAGGGCTATTCCGAGCCCGGAGCCGGTTCCGACCTTGCCTCTTTGCAATGCAAGGCCGTCCGCGACGGCGACAGCTTCGTGGTTACCGGCGAGAAGACCTGGACGACGCTTGCCTTCTGCGCCGACTGGATATTCACCCTCGTGCGGACCGACAATTCGGGGCGCAAGCAGGAGGGGATCAGCATCCTGCTGATCGACCTGCGTTCGCCCGGGGTGACTGTGAGGCCGATCGAGAGCTTCACCGGCGAAAAGGAATTCGCGCAGGTGATCTTCGAAGATGTCCGGGTTCCGGCTGAGAATCTCGTCGGCGAATTCAACCAGGGCTGGTCATTGGCGAAGTCCGTTCTCGGCCATGAGCGGGTGATGGTCGGCGCGCCGATCATTCCGATGATGGCCCTGCGCCAGCTCGAGCAGCTCATGGAACAGCGTGGAGCATTCGAAGATGCTGGTGCGCTTGACCGCTATGCGCGCCTTCGGCTCGATCTCTACGACCTGACCTCGCTGTTCGAGGAGTTCGTCAGGCGAATCGAGGAAGGTCACGAAATCGGTGCCGACGTTTCGTTACTGAAGATCCGCGCCACCGAGCTTTACGCTGCCATCTCGGAGGAAATCCTCTCGCTGGCAGGCGGCGAGGCCCGTGATGCGCAGCCGATCGAGCTACCCGGCACAGTTGTCTTCCCGTTAGAAATCTATGCCGCCGCAAGAGTACCGACGATCTACGGCGGGGCCAACGAGGTGCAGCGCAATATGATTGCCAAGTCCGTCCTGCGGTTGCCAAGTTGAGGCCGTGATGAGTTCAACCCTGGGGGATATCATCCGGAACAACGCGCGCTGGTATGCCAACCGGCCCGCGATCGTCTGCGGCGAGCGGCGGCTGACACATGCCCAGTTCTCCGATCGGGCGCACCGCCTGGCATCCGGGCTTGCCGGGCTGGGAACCCGACACCAGGACCGCATTTGCGTCCTGGCGCAAAACTGCGTTGAGTACCTCGAGGCTTATGCCGCGGCAGAACTTTCAGGCTACATCCTGGCCACGGTAAACTATCGTCTGGCCGTACCGGAGATGGCCTACATCATCGGCGATGCATCGCCGCGGGTGCTGATTTTCGAAGCGGAGTATTGCGAGCAAGTCGAAACACTTCGCGAGAAGCTGCCGCGGAATGTGCAGTATGTGATCGTCGGGGATGGTCCTGACTGGGCTCACCGTTATGAGGATGTCGTTGCCGGCGGTTCGCCGGAGGGCACTTCGTGGCAATCGCGCCCCGAAGACATCGCCTATCTCATGTATACCAGCGGGACGACGGGACGGCCCAAGGGCTGCATGCTGGGGCAGGGGAACCAGGTCGCCTCGACGCAGATGACCGCTTTCCACATGCAGACCGGCTGCGATGACCGCACGCTTCTGGTCATGCCGCTCTATCACGTGGGCGCGAAGAACATCCAGCTCGCGCAGCACTGGGCAGGCGGAACGGTGCATCTCGAAAGGATGTACCGGCCGGCCGAGGCTCTGGCAGCGATCTCTCGCGAACGGATAACCATTGGCCATATGGCGCCGACGATGATCCAGATGATGCTGGAAGATCCGTCGTTCGACGAACACGATCTCTCCAGCCTCAGGCTGATCCTCTATTCGGCGGCGCCGATGCCGCTTCCTCTGCTCCGCGAAGGGCTGGACCGGATCGGCGCGGTATTTGCGCAGATCTACGGCCAGACCGAAGGGCTTGGAACCATCCTGCCGATCGACCTGCATCGTCCCGACGGCGATGAGGACGACCTGCGCCGTCTTGCTTCGGTCGGGCACCCCTACCAGGGATCGCGCATGCGCATCGTCGATGACAACGATGCGGAGCTGGGCGTTAATGAACCGGGCGAGCTGTGCATCCAGTCTGCATGCGTGATGCGAGGGTATTGGAACAACGTTCCGGCGACGCTGGATGCATTGCGCGGAGGCTGGCTGCACACCGGCGACATTGCCCAGATGGACGCCGAGGGCTACATCCACCTCAAGGACCGCAAGAAGGACGTGATTATCTCCGGTGGTGAGAACATCTATTCCCGCGAGGTCGAGGCGGCGATAGCCGAACATCCGGACGTGGCGGATGTGGCGGTGGTTGGCGCCAAGGACGCCAAATGGGGGGAGACGGTTACGGCCTTCATCCAGTCCCGCTCAGCGGCTCTTACGGAAGCGGATATCGTGGCACACAGCCGCAGTCTCATCGCCGGCTACAAGACCCCCCGGCGGGTCATCTTCGTTGACGACATGCCGCGCCTGCCCAGCGGCAAGATCAACAAGCTGGAGCTGCGGGCAAGTCTGGACGAGCCGGAGGGTGCCAAGGCATAGGTCGCCGGCAAGACGGTTCATAGTAGCGTGAATTCTCGCGCTTCGGGCGGGTGCGAAAATGTTGACGGATGCGTCAACTTCTGCGACCAGAGCGCCTCAGGATTGGTGGATAGCATGATGGTTGACGGCAACGAAGAACTCGAACTCTATCGCGACAGCATCCGCAAGTTCCTCGACCGGGAATGCCCGGTCGACAAGATCGCAACCTGGGAACGCGAGGATCGCGTGCCGCGCGAACTGCTCAAATCCATGGCTGAACTGGGTATCCTCGGCCTGACTGTTCCCGAAGAATACGGCGGCAGTGGAACCGACGTGCTCGCCATGGCCGTGGTCATGGAAGAGCTGGGCGCCCGATGGAACGGGCTCGCCGGATTCTACAACATGAGCGTGGGCTACGGCAGCCTCAACCTGGTCTACAAGGCGTCCGAAGAGCAGAAGCGCCGTTTCCTGCCGGGGCTGCTCGCTGGCGAAACGCTGGTCGCCTATGGCCTTTCCGAACCCGAAGTGGGTGGAGACCTGGCATCGGTCCGCACGCGCATGGAACGCCAGGGCGACAAGGTAATGGTCACCGGTTCCAAGCGCTGGATCTCTGGCGCGAACATGGCCGACTACATGCTGACCCTCGTACGCAGCGGCGATCCGGCGGACCGGCATCGCAACCTGTCCTTCGTGATGATCCCGATGGATGCGGAAGGGGTCAGCTTCGAGCCGACCCGCTGCATGGGCACCCATGGCGTGCCGACAAACGACGTTCATCTCGACAACGTGGTGCTTGACCAGAACATGGTGCTGGGCGAGGCCGATGGCTGGAACCAGGGCTGGGGAATGCTGGCCGGCGGCAGCCTCGAGATTGAAAAACTGGCGCCCACCTTCATCTCGCTGGGGATTGCCACGGCCGCGGTAGCCGAGGCCTGGCAGTACAGCCAGGATCGTTCGCAGTTCGGCAAACGCATCTGCGGGCACCAGGCGGTTCGCCACGTCCTGGCGGAAGTCCAGACGAAGCTGAAGGCATGCCGGCTGATGGCCTACGATGCGGCCGCCAAGGTCCACAACAACCTGCCATCGGCGGTGGATACCTGCATGGCGAAGCTTTACGTCACGGAAACCGCCAAGGAAATCGTCCTTGCCTGCCAGCAATATGTGATGGGCGCCTATGGCTATGCCGAAGGGTTCCAGATGGAACGCTACGTTCGCGACATCCTGGTCGGCCCGATCTATGGCGGCTCGTCGGCGATCCAGAAGAACAACATTGCAACCCTGATGAAACTCCCGCGTGAGTAATGGGCGGCGACGAAAGGCTTTTTGAGCATGGATGAAGCATCGCCCGCAGCCCGAAATGTCCTGGTTGTTGGCGGCAGCGGCCTCCTTGGCGGCCATGCGGCACTGCGCCTGAAAGAGGCGGGGTACGGCGTGACGATTGCCTCCCGTACTCGTCCTGCCAAGGGGCCGCTCAGCGAGCTGCCGTTCATAAAGCTGAATTACATTGATGACCCGGTAAGCCCTGAATTCTTTGCGCCGTTCGATGCGCTTGTCTTCGCGGCCGGCAATGATTACCGGCACGTGCCCGACGACGCCGAGAGTGCCGCGCACTGGGAGCATGCAAATTCTGTCGCCGTACCGGCGTTCTTCGAAAAGGCGAGGGATGGGGGGATCGAGGTGGCTGTCCTGATCGGTAGTTTCTACCCACAGGCCGCGCCCTCGCTTCTTGATGACCCTTATGTGGCGTCGCGGCTACGCGCCGACGAGGGGGTGCGGGCACTCAACGGTGACTCCTTCCGGGTAGTCGTGCTGAATGCACCCTATGTGATCGGAATTGTCCCCGGCCTCGATGTCACGCAGAACGATGTCTTCTCGCGCTGGGCCGCAGGTGGCTGGGACCGGATACCGCGGTTCATGGTAAAGGGCGGGGTCAACGTGATCTCGACCGACACGCTGAGCGACGCGATCATCGGCGCGAT
>DASTGC010000230.1:0-2268 GCA_035719485.1 Novosphingobium sp. | reverse complement strand
CGCCTGGGCCTGAAGCAACGCATCGCGCACCTGCCCGGCCGAGAGCGGCTTGAGCAGGTAGTCCTGGATGCCCGAGGCGACGAGATCGCGGTAGAGGCGCACGTCGTTGACCTGGCCGATGGCGATCACAACCGTGCCCGGTTCGCAGACTTCGGCGAGCGCGTTGATGTCGTTCAGCGGGTCGCCGCTTTCCGACAGGTCGACCATAAGGATGTTCGGGCTCGCAGTGATCGAGAGCGACTGGACCGCGTTGCGCAGCCCGCCCTTGTTGCACTTCTCCGGCTGCCAGCCCATTTCGACCACGACCGGGCGCAGCACGTCGAGCGCGGCGTCGTCGCAGATGAAAGCGGCAAACGGATCCCGGCTGCCGGGCATCCCGGCTTTCCACGGCGCGTTCATCGATCAGTTCCCCCCACCAGTGGTCTGGGCCTTGGCCTCGCCAGCCTTGGCCGCGCGTTCGCGATAGGCATCGATCGCCTTGTTCGAACTCATCACAACGGTTTCGCCTGAACCGGTCGCACCCTTGACGAGGTGCGTGGGGTCGGCGACCATCGCGGCGAGATTTCCGTTGACCGCGCAGCCGAAGCCATGGCTCGTGGCGTTGGCGAAATTGGCGTCGGAATTGTCGCGCCAGTCCGGGCAGCCCGGAACCGAGGCCGTAGCGCGGACCACGATCACCCGGGCGGTGCCGGCATTGACATAGCCCTGCGTAACGGGCGTGCCGTCGCTCAGCAGCATGCCATAGCGCGAAGCGACCGCCTCGACCGCTGCGCGGGTCGCGCCGCTGGCGAGCGGGTCATCGATGTAGATCCGGTCGCCGTAGCGCAGGTTCATCGCATCGAACCAGCCGGACAGGCGACGCTGTTCGGGCAGCGAGAGGCCTCCCGGCCCCGTCGTCAGGTCGAACACATAGTTGGTCTTCTCGACCACCGGCTGGTGCACGCTCTCGAGCGATCGGTTGCCGGCGATACCGCCGCAGCCGGCGAGGGCCAGGCCCAACGACAGGGCGAGGGCGGTCGGAACCTTGCTCATGATCTTGGTGGAAATGTTCATGGTTCTGGCCTCTCTCACTTCAGGCTGAAGCCGGGCTGGGCGGACGGATCGGCCTTGGCGGCCTTGCCGGGCTTGGCCTCGGGCGCGGCGCTGGCGAGCGCCGGAAGATCGCGTGAACCGGCGGGCGAGGCATCGCCCACCTTCGGCGCTGGCGGGGTTGCCTGCTGGCTGGCCGGAGCCTCGCTCGGCTTGGGCCGGTCGCGGCCGCTGCGGCCATCGCTCTGCATGTTGCCGAAGATGCGCTGGACGTCGTTGGGCGCCTGGTAGCCATCGGTCGGCAGCTTGATCGCATTGGCGTCGACCGGGTTGACCAGGTATGGCGTGACGACGATCACCAGTTCGGTCTCGCCGCGCTTGAACCCGGTTGAGCGGAACAGCGCACCCAGGATTGGCACGTCGCCGGCGCCCGGCAGTTTCTGCACGGTATTGCTGGTCGAGTTCTTCAGCAGGCCGGCGATCATGAAGCTCTGGCCGGAACCCAACTCCACCGTGGTTTCGGCGCGGCGGGTGTTGATCGTGGGCACGTCGAAGCCGTTCTGTCGAATCGATTCACCCAGCTCCGAGACTTCGGGCCGAACGCGGATCGAGATCCGCCCATTGGCCAGCACGGTCGGCGTGTAGCTCAGGGAAACGCCATATTTCTTGTATTCGATCGACGTCGTGCCGAGGCCCTGGCTGGAGGGGATCGGGAATTCGCCGCCGGCCAGGAATTCGGCCGTCTCGCCGGAAATTGCGGTAAGGTTCGGCTGGGCCAGCGTGGTGACGAGGCCGGCCGTCTCGCCGGCATCGAGGGTTCCCAGAAGGTCAAGCCCGAACAGCTTGCCCGCGCCCACCAGCGTATTCAGGTTGGTCGGTACCGTGACCACCGTGGTGCCGGTGGCACCAGCCGTGACATTGGTTCCGAGCGCGCCGCCCGGGGTCCACTGCGGGCCGGACACGCGGCCCATGCCGAGGCCGAACTGGAAGCCGTTGGTGCTGTCGGCGCTGGCGAGGTTCGAGGACATTGACTTGGCCAACGTACGGCTCACCTCCGCGATGCGCACCTGCAGGTTGACCTGCAGCGGCGTCGCCATCTTGAGGCGGCTGATCACGTTAGTCGTCTTGCCCATGAAGGCCTGGACGAGGCGCTGGGCCTCGGCGGCATCCTCGGGCGCGGCGATCGTTCCGGTGAGGAGCACCGTATCCGAGCCGAAGGTCGAGACCGAGATCTTTGCT
>DASTGC010000229.1:0-7583 GCA_035719485.1 Novosphingobium sp. | reverse complement strand
CTCGCCTCCTCTTGAAGGCGAAAGGTAGTGTGGCTTTTTGGTCACACAAGGAGCTGGATCAATTTTCACGCTAAACGCACATTTTTGCACGCAGGCCTTTGGGTTCAAGCGGTTGTAAAATAGCGATAAAATTCGAGAACTTCACGAATTTCTCGCGTGGGAGGCGTGGAAAATCCGCGTGAAGTTTCGCGCGGCCACGGGCGGAGCCGGACGGAGGTGTGGATGAACCGACGGTGAGAAGGAGCGCGAGGAGGATGACAGACGGCGCCTCTGTAGGAAAGCGCAGGCGTGGCGCGGGGCAAGCAGACGATCCCACTCCTGACGGAGCAGGTGCCTTACGGGCGAAGAGCGACGCTCCTCGTGCTGCATGGCGCAGATTCCGATTCCGCAATCATCCGAAGAGAGGCCGAACTCCTCATTAACTCAGGTTTTTTAGCCACTTGCACAAAAATATACAATACTGTATGAAAGATGCATATGCGTACTTCCCGGACAGGCAGAACCGAACAGCTGGCGCTGACGCAGGTCCGCCTGCAGCAGGCCGCGCGTAAGGAGTTTGCCGAGCGGGGCGTGGCCGGGGCATCGATCGAACGCATCAGCGAAGCGGCGGGATTTTCCCGGGGGGCGTTCTATTCCCGCTATGCCGGCAAGCATGACCTGCTGCTGGAACTGCTCGAAGAGCATCGCAGCCGGGAAATCGAGGCGTGGCAGTCTTTGCTCGAAACGGAAGGATCGCTCGAAGAGCTCCTGCCGATCCTGCGCGAGCGCTTCGACGTCCTGGCACAGAATTCCGGAGACTTTCTGTTTGACCTGGAACTGCGCGTTGAAGCGCTGCGAAACCCCGTCATTGCCGATCGCTATCGCGTTCTCGCCGCCAATATCAGCGAACGCATCGACGCACTGGCGGTAGCTTTCATCGCGCGGTCGGGCGCCCGTGGGGTTTCGGTCAACCTGCTCGGCACCGCGCTGCGGTCGTTCGGGTCGCAACTGGCGGCAGAGGGACGGTTGGGCATGAGCGACACGGGAGAGAGCCCCGGTGAGCGTCTGGTTGCCTTGATCGTCGAACTGCTCGGCAAGGGAGAGCCTCCGCCCACGGCGGACAAGGCTTAGCGAAGCGCCAGCAACACTGCGAACCGGCAGCTGTCAGCCGAGGCTCGCGACTGGAATTTTCTGCGCGGAGGCAACCATGGCGATACTGGCCGATCAATCTGTCCCCGACCATGTCCCGCCTCATCTCGTGGCGGATTTCGACATCTGGTCGGATGCGATCGGGGTTCCTGATCTGCAATACGCGTTCGTGAACAAGCTGCACAAGGGCGTACCGGATATCATCTACACGCCGCGCAACGGCGGCCATTGGACGATTTCGCGAATGGACCACGCCTTCAAGGTGGCCCTGGATGGCGAGACCTTCTCCAACGTCCGAGCCAATGGTTTGCCGGAGTCGCTCGATTTCCGGCTGCTTCCCGTGCACATGGATGGCGCCGACCATCTCAAGCATCGCATGTTGCTGATGCAGTTCCTCGCGCCAAAGGACACGTCCAAACAGGAGCCGCATATTCGCGAGCTCTGCGCCAAACTCATCGATGGACTTGCCGGCCGGAACAGCTGCGATTTCAAAAGTGAAATCGCGGTACCGCTGCCTGTGTCCATTTTCCTGGCGATCATGGACTGGGATGTTTCGCGCCTGCGGGAATTTGTCGGCTGGACTCTCGACATCATCGCCAGCAACGACCTGGCGCGGGTGGAAGCCTCCCTGCCCAAGCTTCGGGCCTACCTGGCCGAGGAAATCACCCGCCGTCAGGCCAATCCTGGTGATGACCCGATCAGCCTCCTCCTCGCTTCGAAAATAGATGGCATCCCCCTGACAACACAACGCGTGCTGGAGATGGCGACCACGCTGTTCATAGGGGGCACCGACACAGTCACCAACGCGCTGACCTTCTTCATGTTGCATCTGGCGAAAAACCTCGAATTCCAGCGCCGCCTGAGAGACCGGCCGGAAGAGATCGACGTCGCGGTAGAAGAACTTTTGCGGCGGTACGCCTTTGTAAACGTCAATCGGAGAGTCACTCGCGATGTGGTGTTCGAAGGCGTGCAGATGCGGGAAGGCGATTTGCTGAAGGTGTGCCTTGCTGCCGCAAGCAACGACGATCGCTGGATCGACAATCCGGAATATGTGGATCTTTCACGCGGTCGCTGCCGTCACCTCGCATTCAACACTGGGCCTCATGCGTGCATCGGAGCGCCTCTTGCCCGGTCGGAGCTGCGCATTTTTCTTGCCGAGTGGTTGAAGCGAATGCCTGAGGTACGGCTCGCTGACGGGTTCACGCCAACACCGCGCGGCGGCGGCGTGATGAGCCTGGATTCGCTCGAGATCGTTTGGTGAGAGCGCTGTTCAGATAGATCGACCGAGCCCTCGCCAGACCGGTGGAGTCAAGTGCATCGGTCTGCCGAATCGATATTCCAGAATTTGCATAATCACAATCGAGAGGTCCCCATTACCATGGCATCGATCGGCACATTGGCCGTCCGGCCCCACGTTCCCCCTTCACTCGTCTACGATTTCGATATCGAGCTCGACCCCACGCTCAAGGGGCATCCGCACGCCGGCTTGAGCCGCCTCCAAGACAACGCGCCCGAAGTGTTCTACAGCCCGCGCTACGGCGGCAACTGGCTAGTGCGGTCCTACGGCTTGATTCATGAGATCATGCAGGACCCCGAACTCTTCGCCAGCGGCGGCTTCGAGCACGATCTGATCCCAATTCACGCCAATCCGCCCGAGCACCGACAGTACCGCCAGGTCATGCTCCAGGCCTTTTCGCCGAAGCGGGTTAACGCCATGCTGCCAACAGTGCGCAACATGGCTGTCGAGCTGATCGACGCGGTTGCGTCGCGCGGCGCATGCGAGTTCGTCAGGGACGTCGCCGAGCCTATGCCGGTGATCGTTTTCATGAGGATGCTCGGCCTACCGCTCGAGTTGATGGCGGAGTTGCGCAGGCTCGTGATCAAGGCGTTCAGCGCGAGCGATCCGAAGGTTCGGGCGACAGTTTTCAATGAGCAGTTGGCGATCTTCGACCCAATTATCCGGGAGCGGATCGACCAGCCACAGGACGACATGCTCAGCGCGATCATTGCGGCGGAAATCGACGGCAGAAAGCCGACGTTCGAGGAAGTTCAGGGATACCTGTTGCTGCTGGCCAATGCCGGGCTGGACACCGTCGTCAACGCCATGAGCTTCGCGGTATGGCACCTCGCCGAAAACCCCGAGCTGCAGACCCGCCTGCGCCAGCAGCCCGATCTCATCCCCGCCGCAGTGGAAGAGTTCCTGCGGCGGTACGCGCCAAGCACGATCTCCCGCTATCTGACCCGGGACGCTTGCTTTCACGGAGTGGAGATGAAGGCGGGTGAACGCGTGGTCCTGCTGCTCCCAGCCGGAAACCTTGACGCGATGGTATATCCTGACCCTTGCTCGGTCGTACTTGATCGCGAGATGCCAGCGTTGACGTTCGGCACCGGTATCCACCGCTGCCTTGGCTCGCACCTGGCGCGACTTGAACTGCGCACAATGATCGCCGAGTGGCTCGATCGCATTCCCGATTTTCGGCTTGCCGACGATATCCCGCCACAAGCTCACGCCGGCATGGTGTATATGGTCGACTCATTACACCTACGCTGGACGGCGAATTCCGAGACCTTGTGACGCATCTGCCGCGAACATGGGGTCTGCCTGGCGATCGGGGCGCCTGTGCCGCCCCGGAATGCCTCCAGGCCGTGGCGCAGCGGTGCCGCCGCGCAGAGCGCCAGGCGGCTGCTAACTGAAGTCCCGTAAGGCGGCTGCGCCGCCTCAATGCGCCGCTGCGGCCTGGTCGAGGCCGCGGGGCCTGACCCGGGGCGCGAGCCAGATGAGGGCTATGACGAAGACCTGGATCAGGGCCGCGACCAGGAAGGTCTTGTCGAGCGCGATGGTCCGCGCCTGTACGTCCACCGCATTGGCGAGGGTGGCGGTTGCAGCCTGGCCCGCCAGCCCGGCGCCCTCGAGGACCGGACGGACCACGGCCGGATCGATGGTCCCGACGAGACCGGCGTTGGCGGTGCGCTGGCCGTGGGACCAGTAGGTCAGGACGAGCGAGGTCGAGACGGCCACAGCGATCGTCCGCAGGAAGGACTGCATGCCCGCAGCAGCGGCGGTTTCCTGCGGTTCTACCGAGTTCAGGGCCGTGATCGACAGCGGGATGATGAAGGCGGGCATGGCAAAGCCCTGGGCGATCTGGGGCAAAGCCAGGTGCCAGAAATCGGACTGGGTGGACCAGGCGGAGCGGGCGAAGGTGCACATCGCGATCCAGACGACCGCGCCGCTGATCATCAGGCGGGTGTCGATCCGGCTGGCCCACCGGGCGGCAAAGGGGGACGCCACGATCCCGGTGACGGCCGTGAACGCCGTGGCCAGGCCGGCCAGGGTTGCGGGATAGCCCATGGTCGTCTGCAGCCACTGCGGAATCACCACGATCCCGGCGAAGTAGCCGCCGAAGCACAGCGACAGGGTGATGACCGAGACGGTGAGCCCGCGGTGCCGGAAAATCCTGAGGTCCACCACCGGATGCTCCTCGGTGAGTTCCCAGATCACGAAGACGCAGAAGCCGACGGCGGCACCAATGGCGAGGGCAACGATCTGCCAGTCGCCAAACCAGTCGCGATCATTGCCGAGGTCGAGCATGATCTGCAGGCAGCCAATCCAGAATACCAGCAGCGCCAACCCGATGGCATCGATCGGCTGGCGGGTGGTGGGCGTTTCCGCGCGGCGCAGGACCAGGGCGGCAACATAACAGCAGACGATCGCGATCGGCACGTTGATGAGGAAGATCCAGTGCCAGCTGAAATTGTCGGAAATGAAGCCGCCGAGGATCGGGCCGGTCGCTGGCCCGAGCATGGTGGTCATGGACCAGATGGCCATCACCCGGGCGCGCTTCTTCGGTTCGAACAGCTGGTAGAGCAGGGTTTGCGACGCGGGCATGATCGGCGCGCCGCACAGCCCCTGCCCGACCCGGCAGGCCACGAGCACGCCGAGCGTCGGAGCAAGGCCGCAGAACAGCGAGAACAGGCCAAACCCGGCCATGGCCCCGGTGAAGACCCGGACGACCCCGAAGCGGGTGGCGAGCCATCCGGTCAGCGGAACGCAGATGGCTTCGGCCACGGCGTAGGAGGTGATGATCCACGCGCCCTGGTCCAGCGAAATGCCGAGATTGCCGGAGATGTGCGGGACCGAGACGTTGGCGATCGTGAGGTCGAGAACGACCATGAAATTGCCGAAGGCCAGCAGGAAGGTGGCGACAAGTTGCTGGCGCGGGGTCAGCAACGGCTGCTGCGCTGGCGGTGGACTGGCACTCATCGGGGCGGTGATCCTGGCTGACGGCCGATCCGGCTGGCCTGGGCCGATGCGGGCGAGGGCACGCTAGGTTGTATGGACATTCAGCCCAAAGCGGCCTGCAAATGGCCCTTTTCCGCGCTTCCGGTGCTCACGACCAATAAGGTCGCTGCGCGCCGGGTCACGAAAAAGCACCATTTTGACCTGCGGTCCTCTTCGAGTCCGGCTCGCTCTGAACTGAATGTCGATACAACCTAGAGCTGGGCTGTGACCCGACAAACCTTCGGCCTCGATATATGATCCCGCAGTGCTGAATTTGGTCACTCCAAGTCAAGCGATACCTCGCAACCGTTGCGCCGCCGCTGCAGTGGACCACCCTCCGACGGGAGACGGGTTGGGGGTGGGCAAGGCTCATCGCGTCGATTAGGCTGAAGCCATGCGCCTCGCCTCCCTCGCCGTCGCCCTGCTCCCGCTCCTCGCCGCCTGTGCGGCCCAGCGGGGGCCGGCGGTGGCGCCGGCCGCGCCGCCGGTGGCCGCCGCTCCGGCCCAGCCGCAGCCCGCGCCGCTCAGTGCGCTCGTCGACGCGGTCTCGATCCCCTACGAGAAGTTCACGCTGGCAAACGGCCTCACGGTCCTGGTCCATACCGACCGCAAGGCGCCGATCGTTGGGGTCACCACCTATTACCGCGTCGGCTCCAAAAACGAGCCGCGCGGCAAGACCGGGTTTGCCCACCTTTACGAGCACCTGTTCTTCGGCGGGTCGGAGAACGTGCCCAATTTCGACGTGCCGCTGGAGAATGCCGGATCGACCAGCACCAACGGTTCGACCTGGTATGACCGCACCAACTACGTCGAGACGGTGCCCACCGGCGCACTCGAGCGGGCGCTGATGATGGAGAGCGACCGGATGGGGCACCTGCTCGGCGCGGTGACCCAGGACAAGCTCGATAAGCAGCGCGGCGTCGTCCAGAACGAGAAGCGGCAAGGCGACAACCAGCCCTACGGACTGATGGACTATGCCCTCAACGAGGGGCTGTTTCCGGTCGGCCACCCCTATCGCCATTCGACCATCGGCTCGATGGCCGATCTTGACGCGGCCACGCTGAGCGATGTCCGCGCCTGGTTTCATGACCATTACGGGCCAAACAACGTGGTGCTGGCGCTGGCCGGCGACATCGACGTGGGCACCGCGCGGAGGCTGGTGGAGAAGTGGTTCGGCGACATTCCCGCCGGGCCGCCGGTGAGCCCGGTGGCGGCGGGGCCGGTCACCCTGACCGCGCCGGCGCGGCGCGACATGGCCGACCAGGTCCCGAGCCTGCGCCTGACCCGCAACTGGAGCGGGCCGGGGCTCAACGATCCGGACGGGCCGGCGCTGCTGGTGGGCATGGACATCCTCGGCGGCCTCGCCTCCTCGCGGCTGGATAATGCGCTGGTGCGGGGGCAGGAGATCGCCGTTTCGGTGACAGCATCGGCGCAGCAGTTCGAGGCGGTGAGCCAGTTGCAGGCTTCGATGGACGTGAAGCCGGGGGTGGACCGGGCGAAGGCGGAAGCGGCGCTCGACGCGGTGATCGCCAGGCTGGTGCGCGAGGGGCCGACGGCGGACGAGGTGCAGCGCTCGGCCACGCGCCTCGCTTCGACCCAGATAGGGGCGCTGGAGCAGGTCGGCGGGTTTTCCGGCAAGGGCGCGACGCTGGCCGAGGGGCAGCTCTATTCGGGCGATCCGGAGAAGTTCCGCCGCGATCTCCAGGCGATTGCCGCGCTGACGCCCGCGCAGGTGCAGGCGGCGCTGGCGAAGTGGCTGGGGCGGCCGGTGTTTGCCCTCGCCGTGGTGCCGGGGCAGCGGACCGAGCGGGGCGACCAGATGGGCGGCTGGGGTGACGAGGGCGCTTCGCCGCCGCCGCCGAGGGACCCGAAGAAGCCCGTGCCGGCGATCAGGCAAGGGCCGAAGCGGGCGATCCCCGACGTCGCCCCGGTCGGCGCGCTGGCCTTTCCGGCGCTGGAGCGGGCGACGCTCTCGAACGGCGTGGTCGTCACCCTTGCTCGCCGCACGGCCGTGCCCAAGGTGCTGGTTTCGCTCGAATTCGATGCGGGGACGGCGGCGGACCGGCTCGACACGCCGGGAACGCAGGGAGCGATGCTGGCGCTGCTCGACGAGGGCACGGCCACGCGCAACGCGACGCAGATCGCCGAGGACCAGGAGCGGCTGGGGGCGACGATT